>JAKASC010000120.1 GCA_021828245.1 Acidobacteriota bacterium | reverse complement strand
CGCGCGGGCTTAAAAGGAACTTCTGCTCGGCGCAGCAGTTCTCGCAGCCGATGCGGACGCCGAGACGCGCGGCGTCGGGCGCCAGGCCCTGCAGCACCTCGACCACGCGGCGATAAACTTCGTCGTACGGAACCTCTTCGGTGACCAGGCCGGCGACGACCAGAATGGCGTCGGCGCCGAACAAGTGAGCCGTCTCAAGCTGGCGCTGGACGATGCGGATGCCTTCGTCGCGCACCGCCGGCTCGCGCGCCGAGAGCGGATATTTCCAGTGCAGGCCGGTTGAGACGTTCGAGACCACAAGGCCGGCGTCGTGAACCTGGCGAAGCAGGCTCATCGCCTGGGCGTCGGTGGTGTCCATGGTGAACCACGGCGTGTCACCGAGCCACAGCTCGACGCCGTCGTAGCCGGCTTTCTTGATGAGCGCGAGACCCTGCGCGAAGCTCCAGCCCTTTGGAATTTCGTTGTCACCGATGGATTTTTTCAACGCCGCCCCTCCTGGCTGCACGGCAAATTGACTTTGCCGCAACACCCGAGAGCGAACCTTTCAATGTCACACGGTGCCGCCCGGCCTCCAGAAACCTTGCGCGGCGCGAAATGGCCGCCAGCTTCGACCGCCTTCGAACGGCGCAACCCGAAACGCTATCAGGGCAGCAGCCCCGAATCAATAGAATTGAGGTTGGGCGCGGGATGCCGGGTCAACCACGCTACGGATGATAGCCCTTGACGTGGCGTGACGACTTCTGGTTCGTCATCTGGCCCGATTCCTCGAGGCGGGTTGTCCCGCAGCTTGCAGCCGCGAGCACCAATCCGCCAATCAGCGCCACAGTTAGAACCCGCTTCAGAATCTTGATCAAGCTCTTCATCGCCTACACTCCGCTCTTTAGTATGTCACGAATTCGACGCGATCCGCCGACGTTGTTGGAGGGATTAGAATTGCATTGCCGCCTAAAGAAAAAAGCGCGTGTAGGGGAATGGGGAATAGGGAAGAGTTTGCGCCATGAAGAGCGATGAGTGCAGAAGTCGGCGGTAAGTGCTGCTACCGAACCCTCTGACGGGCCAGTTTGCCCGTCAGCGTCAGCAGGAAGAGTACCCCTTCAAAAATGACGATCATGGGACCGGGCAGAAGTCGGAAGGCGTGCGCCGCCAGCAAGCCCAAGGCCGTGCTGAGCGCCGCGAACCCGATGCTTAGCGCCGTGAGCGACTTGAGGCTGCGGGCCAGGTTGGCGGCAGCCGAAGAGGGAATGATGACCAGCGAGCCGACCAACAGCGTGCCCACCACCTTGACGCCCAGCCCAACAGCCAGCGCCAGCAGCACGAAGAAGAAGAGATTGGTCCGCTCCACCTTCACGCCGTTCGCCCGCGCCAGGTCGGAAGAGAAGCAGGTCAGCGTCAAGGGGCGATGCAGGGCCCACACGAAGAGCAAAATAATGAGCGAAAGCAAAATCGTCACTGTCATTTCCCCGGCCCCCAGATGCAGGATATCGCCGAAAAGCGCCGCCTCCAGATCTTCAAGATTGATGAAGAGCACGCCTATGGCAAGCGACAGGGAAAACAAGATGCCGATGATGGCGTCTTCGTAGAGATGCGCGGACTTGGAGACAAAATAAACGATGACGGCGGCCAGTAAGAGCACCGGAAGGGCGCCCCAAAGCACGTCCACGCCAAGCGCCAGCGCCAGCGCAATGCCGGGCAAGGCCACGTGCGAGAGCGCGTCACCCGCCAGCGCCACGCGCTTGAAGATGACAAAAACACCCAAGTATCCGATGGCCGCCGCGGCCAGAATTCCGGTCACCAGAACCCATGCAAACATTCCACTCACCTTCAACCGCGGCCCAAGGAATCAGAATCCGCCCGGACGTCGTGCGTGTGCCGATAAAAACCAACCTCATCGCCGTAGAGTCGGCGCAGAAGCTCCGGGGTCAAAATATCCATCGGCTTTCCTAAGCATTTGAAGCCTTTGTTGAGGCAAAGAACCTGCGTCGCAAACCGCAACACCACATTGAGATCGTGGGAGATCATGAGCAGCGTCAGGCCCTGCTCGCGCCCAATCTGTTGCAGACGGTGGTAAATGGTCTCCTGGCCGCCGACGTCAATGTCGCTGGTGGGTTCATCAAACAGGAGCGCCTGGGGCCGCTCGGCCAAAGCAAAGGCGATGAGCACGCGTTGAAATTCTCCCGAAGAGAGGTTGGAAAGCGTGCGCCGCGCCAGCCCTGCGCTGTTGACGAGGGACAGCGCTTCTTCGATGGCCTTCTCATTCACGCGCTGCTTGCCGAGATGGAAAAGTTCGCGCACGGCCAGAGGGAATTCTCGGTTCACGTCCACGCCTTGCGGCACGTAGCCAAGCCGCGTCCCAGGCTTCCAGGCGATGCGGCCCCGATAAGGAATGAACCCCATCAGGGCCCGGAACAGCGTAGTTTTACCCGCGCCGTTGGGGCCGATCACCATGACGGTCTCGCCCCGTCCGACCTCAAAGGAGAGACCCTCGATTACAGATTGGCCATCCAGCTCGACGCTCAGATTTTCCACCTGCAAAATGGGATCCATCGTTTGTTCTCGTGCCCGCGGGCGGCGTCTTCAGGTTCAGTTGCCTTGACCTTGTGGCTTGCCCAGCCCGGCTTCCCGACGCGCCCTTACGCTCTCACACCAGCGGTTGAAATTCAAGGCCGCTCTGCGGTGCGCCGCCTCGACGGCAGCGAAGAGCGTCGCAGCGAGTCGCGAGCGTAACCAATTTTGAGATGACGCATCTATCTGAGTGGATTCAACGGCGGAGTCGAACCGATACACCGGGTCTTGCCGTGAAGCACGATGATTCTCCAATCCGTGAGCCTGCACTGAACCAGCGCCTAACCACGGCCAGCCCATGCCCCTTCCAGCGTCGCAGTGACGCAAGGCGATGGCTGGCGTTCCATCGAGGAAGAGGCGGAATCAGGGGAGGTAACCATTGATGAGAGAAATGCCCAAACGGGTTCTCATCGTTGACGACGATGAGGCTATCCTTATACGCCTTGAGAGCGTTTTGGAGACGCTCGGTTATGACACAACCACAGCCTGGGGCGGGCGAGAAGCTCTTGAAGCTCTGCGCCGCAAGCCGTTTGACTTGGTCTTCCTGGATGATATGTTGCCCGACCTATCCTCCGAGGCTGTCTTGGACGCGATCCACGAGCTGCCGATTCAGCCGCGCGTGGCACTCATGAAAACGGGCAATTCCACCCATGCCCCGAGCCGTGACCAACTGCAGGCAGCGACCGATTGTTCCACCAATAAGCGAAGCATTGGGGAAGCGGTTGACTTGATTGAGAAATGCCTGTCGCGCTCGGAAGCCTTGGCGCGACAAAGCGCCCGGCCGCTCGTGGCATCTCCTAGGCCGTGAACCTATCAGGACGGCAGGGAAGAGGATAGAATGGTGTTGGAAAGGGTTTACCGAGGCCGTGAAGGGTGGCCTGCTCGCAAACCGTCTATGAGGTGAATGTTATGGATCAATCTGCAATGGAATCCACCGCCAGGGCGATGGTCGCACCGGGCAAAGGCATTTTGGCCGCTGACGAAAGCACCGGCACAATTGAAAAACGATTCAAAAACGTTGGCATTGCCAACACGGAGGAGAACCGCCGCGCCTATCGGGAATTGCTGTTTACGACGCCCGGCGTTGAGGAGTTTATCAGCGGCGTCATTTTGTACGACGAAACCATCCGCCAGAAGACTCGGGATGGCCGGTCGATGCCGGAAGTGCTCAGCTCGCGCGGCATCATTCCCGGCATCAAGGTGGACAAGGGCGCCAAAGACCTGGCTTTGTTCCCAGGAGAAAAAGTCACCGAGGGATTAGACGGGCTGCGCGAGCGGTTAGCCGAATACCGAAAACTGGGAGCGCGCTTCACCAAGTGGCGCGCCGTCATCACCATCGGCGCCGGCCTTCCCACGGCCGCATGCCTGCGAGCGAACGCCGAGGCGCTGGCGCGCTTTGCGGCGCTGAGCCAGGAAGCGGCACTGGTTCCCATCGTCGAACCCGAAGTTCTGATGGACGGCGATCATAGCCTGGCGCGTTGCGAGGAAGTGACCGAGGCCACGCTCGGCGAAGTGTTCCGCGCCCTGGCAAGGCACAGGATTGTTTTGGAGGGAATGGTGCTGAAACCCAACATGGTCGTTCCAGGGGAAAACTCCAAGGAGAAGGCCGACCCGGACCGTGTGGCGGAAGCGACCGTGCGGTGCCTTCGCAGGTGCGTTCCCTCGGCGGTCCCCGGCATTGTGTTCCTTTCGGGCGGACAAACGGAGATTCAGGCGACAGAAAATCTCAATGCCATGAACCGGGGACATCACGGGCCTTGGCAACTGAGTTTCTCCTACGGGCGGGCGCTCCAGGCCTCCGTGCTGGGCGCCTGGCGGGGAATCGCCACCAACGTAGCCGCGGCGCAGAAAGCTTTCTACCATCGCGCTCAGATGAATAGCCTGGCGCGCTATGGCCAGTACCGCCCCGAACTGGAAAAGCAGGCGGCGTAAGGCCCGCGGCATCATGAAGACGGAAGGCGCCTGCGGTTTGACATTCACCGGGTCGGGGCGTAGCCTGTGGGCATCGGAGAATTCTCATTCGAGAGGAGGATGCGATGCCAAGATACCTCCTGCAAGCGTCATACACCGCCGAAGGGCTGAAGGGCCTTGCTAAGGATACAGCCTCGGGGCGCAAAGCGGCCGTGACCAGAGCCGTGGAATCTGTGGGCGGCAAGGTGGAAGCGTTCTATTTCGCCTTTGGCGCAGACGATGTGATTGTGATTTGTGACTTCCCGGACAACGTCACCGCCGCTGCGTTGGCGCTCGCCGTGGGGTCCAGCAGCGCCGCCAAAAGTCGCACCACCCCGTTGCTAACGGTGGAAGAAGTGGACAAGGCGCTCAAGAAGACCGTTAGTTACAAAGCACCCGGCCGATGACAGGCCGGTTCTTCCTGCCACTCGTTAAGCTTCACGGATCCCCCCAGTCGCGTCACCCTGCTGCGGAGGTGTATCGTCGGCAGGCGCATGTACCGTAAGCTGAGGCTATCGGCATGTAGATCTCTCGTCCCTGAAAGATCAGGAGATTCCGCCTATTCAAATCCGCGAACAGCCTCGGCCTCGCCGCGGTCTCTCGGCGCCCGGCCTGCCCCTACGGGACTGTCGAAAGTCCGAAAGCCCGCTCGCAGCATTCTCTGAAATGTGGACTGGAAATCATCACGCCGAGCGAGCAAAATATGGGAAGGCGGTGGCGCAGAATGGTGGCTCGAGAGCAACGCCGCAATTCAATGCGTAACGTGGGCGCTCGACGCGGGCCCTGCGTGCATTGGGTGATGTTCAGCAGGCTCCATCAGTGACGAAAATGAAGCATCGTGGCAATGCGCGCAGTGTCCGGATGTGGGCGTTAACAATGTGTCTTTTGAGTTGGCTGCCTGTCACCTTGCGCGCACAGAAGACCGCAACGTCTTCATCCCTCGCGCGCTTCCAGGCGCTGGAAAAGCAAGCGACGGAAGCCTCCAACCGAGGTCAAACGCGCCCCGCGATTGCGCTTTACCTTCAAGCCCTCCGCCTTCAGCCGCAATGGGCCAAGGGATGGCGCGAGGTAGGTGTTTTGCTGGCCCAAGTGAAGGATTATCCGCGGGCCATCGCCGCCTTTGGTAACTCCCTGCGATTGGAGCCAAAGGATGGCGATGCGTGGGCGCTTCGAGGGCTCTGCGAGTATGAAATGTCCCGCTACCCCCAGGCGCTGGACGACATTCAACACGGGCGCGAACTCGGCCTGCGCAATCCGGCCCTCGAACAGGTGGCCACCTATCATGCCGCGCTGATATTTATTCTGAACGGCCAATTTGACGTTGCCAACCGCCTGCTCGAGCACTTGGCGCGGGAGGGCGTCAACAATCCTGATCTGATAGCTGCCTTTGGGCTGGCGTCGCTCAAGATTCCGCGTTTGCCCGGGCAATGGACGGATACCAAGCAGCAATCGCTCGCGCTGCAAGTCGGCCGCATCGCATGGGAGGCCGTCCAAGCCCCGCCCGCCAAAATCATTCCACAATATGAGGTGCTGATTCAGAAGTATCCCAGAGCGCGCGGCTTGCATTATGCTTTCGGCGAGTATCTCCTCGATTACACGCATTACCGGCGCGCGCTAAGCCAGATGCAAGATGAACTGAAACTGAATCCTGACGATGTCATGGCGCTGCTGCAAACGGCGCTGACCGAGATCAAGCTCAACGAGCCGGGCCGCGCCTTACCGTACGCTGAAAAGGCGGTTCACCTCGCGCCTGGCCTTTTCGCCGCCCATTGGGCTCTGGGCACGACCCTATTGGCTTTGAACCACGCCAGGCAGGCTCTCCCCGAACTGAAGGCGGCTGTCCGACTGGCGCCCAACAGTCCCCAGGCGCACTATGCCTTGTCGCGAGCTTACGTCAAGATTGGAGACAATAAGGATGCGCTCCGCGAGTCAAAGATCTTCGCCAAGCTGGAGCAGGAGCCGACTGTGGCCGCCAACTTTCAGCCACGGAATCGAAACCTTCCGCCCAGCGATAAGCCAGCCGCCGCGGCTGAAAGCGTGAAGGCCATTTTCCTTGAGGCGGAACAGAATTTGCAGGAAGGCCATTACGGGCCAGCCGAGGTGCTTTTCAAACAGGTTCTGGCGGTTCAGCCGAATTTCCCGCCGGCGCTTTGCGACCTGGGCGTGGTTTGCCTTCGCACTCACCGATTGGGTCAGGCGATTCGTTATTTTCAGGCGGCCCGCCGGCTCGCACCCAAGTTGGCCGGTCTCAATCTGGATTTGGGATTGGCCTATTATCAGAAGAAAGACTTCAAAGATGCCATCCCCGAATTTTCCGCTGTCCTTGAAACGGATCCTCAAAACCTTCAAGCTCGGTACTTAATGGGGCTGTGTTATTTCGTGATGGATCAGTACGCGGAGGTCATCCGTGCGCTTCAACCGCTATGGAGCCAAGAGAGCAGAAATCTCGCCTACCTGTTTGTGATGGGGATTTCCTACGGCAAGCTGAAGCACAACCGGCAATGTGAGCGGGTCTTCGAGCGCCTGGTGGAGGTGGGAGGCAATAGTCCGCATTTTCACCTGCTCTTGGGCAGAGCCTATGAGGGGCTTTATTGGAACCAGCAAGCGTACCAAGAGCTAAAAAAGGCGGTGGCCGGCGACCCCAAGCTTCCGGATGCTCATTATAGCCTCGGCATGGTGGACATGCGGTTGGGCAAATTGCCGCAGGCGGGGCGCGAATTCGACGCGGAAA
>JAKASC010000119.1 GCA_021828245.1 Acidobacteriota bacterium | reverse complement strand
GATAATCTGAACCGAAGCATCGGTCTCAATCGGCTCAGTCAAATCCACCAGCCGTCCGTCCACGCGAGCGGCGAGCCCTTCCGCCGCCAGCCGCGGGCTGAGGGCACGAGCCACCTCCAGCGCTGTGACGCCTTGAGGAAACTCTCGCACCGTGCCGTCCGGAAGAGTGAGGCGAACGTTGGGCATCTAGGTCTGAATTCCACCTCGGGAGCCGAAAATCCCAACATAGCAAACCTCCCCCTCGCGGGTCAAACCCACGTAGGAGGTGGTAGAGCCTACTCACATCGTATCCCCCTGAGCGGAGAGACGATGGTCGAGGAAGACGGTAGGACGCAAGCCCGGATCGAGACGGAGTTGAGCAGGATGCTGGTAAATGATGCCCCAGGACAGCTGTCCTGCCTGCAATGAAAATATTCACCTGGGCTTTAGTGAGGAGCCTTTTAGGCGGCCTCCTGGAGCCTAACGTTATAGCCCAAACGTTCGAGGCGGCGAACAAGGTTTCGAGTGAGTCGGGTATTGGAGAGCTGATCGAGATAGGCGTCACCTCAGCTGTTGTACGACACATCTTGAGAAAGCATGTGATAGGCCGCCACCAGAATCTTGTGGGCCACTGCCATGGCTGCCCGCTTGTGGCCGCGTCGGGCTTTGAGGGGGAGCGTCGGTGGCGGACTGAACTTCCCCCAGCAATCGGGTTGATCATGTTGCATTGCAAGGGGTTGGTGGATTTGCGGAACTTATTCGTAGGAATGTACATTAATACTTTCCATTATTTCTGCATGGTGATATGCAGAAGGTATGTATATCGCTACCATCCCTAACCGCAACTGCCCACCCGCCCTCCTGCTGCGCGAGTCGTTCCGTCAGCATGGTAAAGTCAAGAACCGCACCTTGGCGAACCTCTCTCACTGGCCTGCGGCCCGCATTGAAGCCCTCCGCCGCCTGCTGCGCGGCGAATTCGACCGAGCCGTTCATCTGTCGCCAGCCCCTCAACTCGGACCTGTTTTTCGGCCTGCTGTTCGTGCTGAAGCGGGTGGCCGAAGGGCTGGGTCTGGGTGCGGCGCTGGGTCACAGCCGATTGGCGAAACTGGGCTTGTTTTTGGTGTTGACCCGTGCGGCCCACTAGGGTTCACGGCTGTCGGCGGGGCGCTGGGCTATCGATCTGCGGAAGAGTTCGAACAGCAAAGCGAGGCTTCGAGCGGGGCGGCCGATTTTCGAAGTGCCATCCTGCAGTTTTTTGAGAGCGATCTAAACAACGACAAAAAGATTTCTGACGTGGTGACCGAGAAAGGGGGCTCTCTTGTCGTCCCCTTCGCCAGACCCCGTCCTTGACTTACAGATACTTGGGATACCCAATGAAAAATGCCAAGTGTGCCCAAAAATTCTGTCTCACTGAATGGGTGCACCCCAGTTGCTGGGGAACAATAAGAGCCGAATACCCCAAAGTGGTGCTTTTGACCGAAGATAAAGCTAAGCGAGCCAACAAGATAATGTTTTCGATTCTAGCTGGCAGTCATGAGGTCGAGGGTTCGAACCTCTCCAGGTCCACCGACTAAATAAACTTACAAATCTATTCAGGCAGTAATCCACCTTAAGAAGTATGACTTTCTGTCCAAACCTTGAGGGGCACTTCCCCACGAATATTGGGGCCTGCGATGCGCCCCTTAATAACCGCGCCTCGCGTCCCGTGGAAGGGCAGGGGATAGGACGCCGGGGTTGGGGTCGGGTTTACGGTCCGCCGTTGCGCGCGCCATGGCGCGCGCCCTCACTCGCCCGTATTTTCTAGAATGGCTTAAGCGCTGTGGGATCGAGATTTTCGTCGGCCTCCTTGAGCATGTGCTCGCCGAGAAGGTCCCAGCTTACAAAGTGGCTGGCCCCGACCGGCGAGCCGTCGTCGGGATTGTAGCATTCGTTCATTCCGCCGGATTGGCGCAGGTCCCGAGACAGGAGCTCTTGGGTTCTTCGCGCTAATTCCTGGGCTTGCTGAGGGTAGCCGTAGTTCATCAGTCCGTGCATGATCAGGTAGTTGGAAATCACCCACACAGGTCCGCGCCAATAGCCATGGTGGGGGTCGTAGAGTGGCTCATCAGCGGCCAGTGTGCGGATGCCGTATTTTGCCCAAAATTCCTTCTGGTTGAGGACGTGCTCTTCAATCATTCGGTGAGCCTGCGCGGGGGTCGCGACGCCTGCCCACAAGGGCACCAGGTCCGTCCAGGTCCTGATGCGGATAAACTTGCCGGTCCGCGAATCTATGTTCAAGAACATGCCCTCTGTCCTGGACCACATCTGATCGCGGATTTTTTGCCGTAGGGCCTCCGCCTGGTGAGCATAGCGGGCGGCGTCTTCCCGATGCCCAAGCTTTTTGGCGAGCAACGCCATTGCCAGATATTCCCGATAGAGGTAGCACTGAAGATCCACGCCCTCGGTCACTTCGGCCGGGTGGTTGCTAACGGCGGGGTTGTTGTCCACGCCACTTTCGACACCGTTGAACCAGAGGAAAAATCCGTCCGGCGCGCGTCGCGTGTTTTCCCAGAAGGCGAGCGTATCCGCCAGTTTGTCGTACCAGGGCCGCAACCACCCGGCGCTTCCCATCGTGAGTGATGCACGGTAAGCCGCCTGCGCCAGAAACGGCTTGCACATCTCCGGCAGCGCCCACAGACCATCTGGCGCAATCTCGCGGGGAACGTAGCCGCGCGCATCCGCGTTTTGGTCCACAAAGCTTAGAAAATCCTTCACCGAATCCGCCAGCGGCTTGCCGACGCCGTCGTAGCTCAAGGCCACGCCCATGAAATACGTGTCCCAATCGAACAGTTGGTAATACGGGCCGCTCGGGACCAGGTAAGGATAGCTCAGCAGTCCCTTGGGAGGTTTAATGATCCCTTGCTTAACCCCGTAAGTCCGAAAAAGCTCCGAAAGATTTTGGCGGGCGTTGGCCGATATGGCGGAAGTCGGCGCAAGGAAGATCAGCGAGAAAAAGGCCAGAGAGATCCTCAAACAAGCACCCTCCGAGGGACGCCGGTGTTTTCGCTGCTTGGTTGGTTGTGCGTTCACCGAGCTAGGCCTCCCGTCGCAGAATCACTCGCCGATGCGAAGACATGCTCAAGCCCTGCCGAACCGCGCGGCGGATCGGTCTATTTTACGCCACATTCCCTCGAGCCGCGCTTGTCTTCCTTCGGTGCCGATCTTGGAATCGAGGTGGGCTATAGGCTTGACGCGAGGTGGGAGGGTAGTCAAGGTCCGTCTGCGATCGCAGGGTCTAAAGGGGTATTTGTTGATGCAGCGCATCGGAGCGCGCCTGGTGAAGCGGTCGGAAAATTTCGTTGGCTTCAGCGCCGAGGCCCGCCGCGCGCCCTTCGACGCAACATTTCGAGCGCAGACTGCGAGGCCAACCAGCGAATACGTTGACGGTCGCCAGGGAAATGAAATTCTCGGATTTCGGTGCCGCGCTCATCGGCGAGAGCAATAAAAACCAGGCCGACGGGTTTTTTCTCGCTGCCGCCGCTGGGTCCGGCGATGCCCGTAATGCCCACGCCGAGCGAGGCTCCGACACGACGACGAATGCCTTCGGCAAGAGCTTGCGCGACAGGTCTTGAGACGGCCCCGTGCGCCTCAAGCATGGCCGTCGGGACCCCGACCAGGCGGGTTTTGAGCTCATTCGTATAGCAGACGACGCCGCCAAGATAGAAGTTCGAACTTCCGGGAACGCGCGTCAGCCGTTCGCTGAGCAGACCTCCCGTGCAGCTCTCGGCGGTGGCGAGCGTTTTCTGTTTCATGACGAGGTACATGCCGACCACTTCCTCCAGTGTTTCTCCGTGCGTCGAGAAGACACGCTCGCCAAGCTCAGTCTCCGCTTGGTCAGCCAACATATCGGCCAAGGCTTTAGCCTCCTCGGCCGTTTTGGCCCGGGCCCGAAAATGCACCTCGATACCGCCGGGCGTGGCCAGGATGGTGGTGGTGGGATTTTGGTATTTCGTGTAGATGGGGGCCAAGCGGCGGTCCACTTCGGACTCTGGAAGCCCGGCCACCTTGAGGACTCGCGTTCGGATGCGCTCGCCGCTGGAGCGCTGTTCAAGGCGAGGCAGACATTGCGATTCAAACATCGGCATCAGTTCTCGCGGCGGGCCGGGCAGAAGGATGAGAAGGGTTTGGTCGTGCTCGAGCCAGATGCCGGGAGCGGTGCCGTTCCGGTTTTCCAACCATTCGGCTCCTTGGGGGACGAAGGCTTGCCTTGCGTTGTTTTCCGACATGGGCCTGCCCAAGCTGGCAAAGCGGGCTTGGATGCGTTGCCGAATCTCCGGCACCTCGACCAGAGGAAGGTCCAGCGCCTCGGCCACCGCCGCGCGGGTCACATCGTCCTCCGTGGGGCCCAACCCGCCGGTTAAAATCACCAATTGCGATCGGTCCAGCGCCTGCCGCAGAACCGACGCGAGCCGCACACTGTCGTCGCCGACGATCGTCTTAAAACGAACTTCGATGCCCAATTCATTGAGCTTGTCGGTGAGATAGAGGGAATTCGTGTCCTGATGGAAAGGAGTGAGGAGTTCGCTGCCTACCGCAATGATTTCGGCGTCCATAGAGAGCAGGGTGAACCTTCGCTGACGGCGGCGTGCTACATCAGCAAGGGCCGACCTTCGATGTTGGCCAAGAGCTCCAGTAAGGAGTTGTGGGTGGCGATAATCATGGATCGCTGTCGGGTAAAGGCTAGCCCGACCAGATTGTAACCGGCAACAAACAACTCGGCTTGGCCTCGCGGCGTGATGCGGACAATCCCTTGGCGGCCAGAGAGAGAGGCCGCGACGTAAAGGTTTCCTTCCACGTCAAAAGCCAGCCCTTGAGGTCGTCCCAGGCCACGGTAAAAAGGAGACACCTCACCCTTCGGTGAGATGCGGTAAACCTGATCGTAACTGGATGTTGTGGGCCCGGTGACATAGAGATACCCCTCCGGCCCAAACGCCAAATGGTAGGCAGCGATGCTCGGCTCCAGCGTGGCGAAAACAAAAATTTGTCGGTCACGGTTGATCCGAAAGATGGTTCCGGTGCGGTCGCCGACATAGAGATTTTCATAAGCGTCAAAAGCAATGCCCGTGGCGATGCCCATGCCGCCCGCGTAAATCGAGCGATGGCCATCGGGCGTGATTTGGTAGATGTTTCCTTCTGCCCGGCTCGACACGTACAACATGCCGGAGCGGTCGAAGGCCAGGCCCGTGGCGTTCAGCAGGTCGCTGACGAAGGCTCGCGCGACGCCGTCGCGGCCGATTTTGTAAACGGAAACGGGGACCTTCTGTCCTCGGCTGCCGCTGAAGGTTGAAAAAATATTGCCGGCCGCATCTATGGCCGGGTTGGCGACGGGGTGAAGGTTCTCAGTGAGTTTCCTTGCCAGCGTTATTTGGACGGGATTGCTCACGGCGCCACCGCCGGCGTCCACGATGAGGTGTCCGCTCTCCGCTCCTTCGGGGATTCGCACGATTAATCGCGTCGCTGAGCTGAGCAGCAGGCTGGCCGTCTGCTCGCCGAAACGGACCGTCGGACGGCTACCGCCGTTTTGCGTGAATCCTTTGCCCCACACTGCAACTTCTGCGCCGGGCAGCGCCGCCGCGGGCGCCACCTTCAGAACTTCCGGCGAGGTTGAGGGCCTAGTCTTTTTTTCCATGGCGGACACACGCCGGTCGGGTTTTTTCCACAGGTTCATCGTCCAAGAACTTGCACCGCGAGCATTACGGCCAAAGCGTAAAGCCCGGCGACGGCATCATCCACCATAATACCCCATCCTCCCGGAAGCCGTTCCGCCCGCCCCGCCGGAAACGGTTTGAGGATGTCGAAACATCGGAAGGCCACAAAGCCCAACAAAAGCAGCTTCCACGATCCGGTCGGGTCAGCAATCAAGGGGATTAACTGGCCGACGAACTCATCCACCACCACGCTGCCCGGATCGCGCATCTGGAAAAACTGTTCGGCAGCTCCGGCGAAACGAACCCCAAGCGCAAAAAGAATGCCCGCCGTCAGACAAAGCAATGCGGCACGCCAGGTAGGGGTCAGGGGCATCCGGTCGAGTAAGGCAACCCACAGAACTCCCAACGCGGAACCGGCCGTCCCCGGCGCCCATGGCAAATCGCCTACAGACCCCAGAGTGGCTGCCGCAACCCCCAATGGACGACGCTTTTTAGGCAGTGCGCTCGTCGGAGCCTTCGTCCTGGTGCTCTTCAGCGTTCCTCGATGCATCGTGAATTCCGGGGACTCGGTAGCGGCCCTCCAGCCAATTGTCCAGATCAATCAGTTTACAACGCTCACTGCAGAAGGGCCGAAAGGGATTGCCCGCATACACGGTTTCGCTTTTACAGATAGGGCACCGCATCACCATGCTTGGCCGCTGAATCCTGGATTTGGACGAGCTGATGACGGTTCGAGGAGGCCGACGTCCGTACTTCGCCGAAACGTTCCGCCTCCAGCCGGGCGACAAGGTCATAATCGCCGGCTTGCGTGATAGTGGTCCACCGGAACTCGCCCGGCTCGGGTTCCTCGCCTCGAACATCGTTGATATACACCTGACCATCAATGCCCGGAGCCTGCGATTCCAGCCGGCCCTCAAAAAGCAGCTCTGTCTGCTGCGACCGTCCTTCAACAAGGACAGGAAACCTTTTCCCGACTTTCCCGCGCAACTTTCGTCGCGAGATTTTGCGTTGCAACGTCATGAGCTCCCGTTGCCGTCGCCGCGCCACGCGGGCTTCGACCTGACAGCGAAACTCGTGGCTTGCGCAGGTCTCTTCGTTGGAGTAGAGGAAAACGCCCAAATGGTCAAACTCCGCAGCTTCAACAAAGTCCGTGAGCGCCCGAAAATCGTCTTCCGTCTCTCCTGGAAAGCCCACAATCATCGAGGTGCGCAGGGTGGCGTCGGGAATGGCGGCGCGAATGCGGCCCAGCATCTTGAGGAATTGGGCGCCGTTCGAGCCGCGCCGCATGGCTTTCAAAATTGGATCGCTCGCGTGCTGCAGCGGAATATCGAAATATTTCGCCACCCTGGGCGTCTCCGCCACCGCTTCAATCAATGTCGGCGTGACGCGATTTGGGTAGCAATAGAGAAATCGCAACCATACGAGCTCCGGGATTTTGGCGAGTTCGCGCAACAGCAAGGGCAGGCCGTCACGAAGCCCTAAATCCTGCCCATAACTGGTCGTGTCCTGACCGACCAACGTTATCTCGCGCGCCCCCCGCCGGACCAGATGCTCGGCTTCCTTCACCACGCTCTCAAACCGGCGCGAGCGG
>JAKASC010000118.1 GCA_021828245.1 Acidobacteriota bacterium | reverse complement strand
CAGCATTCGGGGTCGGCTCCGCGTTGACCGCGGTCAGATAATATTTCTCCGCCTTGGCAAGCTCTTGCGGGTCGGGCCCTGTCAGGCCCATTTCTGCCCTCTGAAAATGCACCAATCCCAGCGCCGCATAAACGCCGCTTGCCACCGCCGCCTTGCGCTTGGCGTAGGCAGCCGGCGTCTCATTGGGTTCTTGGGGAAGCTGGCTGATGATTTGTAGAGCTTCCTTGTCATCCTGTTCCGCTTCGTTCAGCCTTTGGACCTTATCCACATCGCTGCCTTGCAACTCCTGCGGTTGCGGAAGGACGGACCCCACAATCATCAGGCTGAGCAGATTGTTGGGCTTTAATTTGAGGCTCATTTCACCGTATTTCACCGTGTCATCGGCATCGTTCTTCTGCTGATAAGCGTTGGCCTCAAATGCATAGACAAAGGTCAGCAGGGGGCTGTTGGGAAATTTGGTCGCAAAGGCATTGGCCAACTGAATTTGACGGTCCGGGTCGAGCTCATGTTCAATTGCCTGGAAGGCTTGAGTTTCTGCAGGAGAGATCGTGGGGCCGGCGGGTTTATTGGCCTTGGCAGCCCGCGCCGTGGGTCCCAAATTCTGAATGGCCGTGATCAATTCCGGCGTTGCGCCCGCCTTCTTCAGCGCCTTTGCAATCGCGGGGGTTACGTCAAACGCCACGCCCCGCGCATTTAACTCCGACGTGATTCTGTCCAGATGCTTTTTATTATGTTTGACCAGCGCAATCACTTGCTTTTCCGTCAGGGGGGCCTGGGCCAGCGCGGGCGCCGATGCGCCTTGCGGCGCCAATGCCAAGGCTGACATCTGACGGGCGCCGACCATGCCGACCGCCAACAGTGCTGTGAGCAAACCCATCCTCAAAGCTTGTTTCATACGGCTATCTCTCCGCTAAATTGGAATCCGCCTCGATTTGAGCGTACAAGAAAGGTTGGAAGGTGTCAATTGCCACCCTTGGGCCGCCGGCTCTCAAACTTTAGAATGGCCTGGCGCATTTCCGTAACTCGCCGTGCCGGATGTTGGGTCCGGAATGGTAGAATGACGCTCTTGATTTGGCGAGTCGCAGAAAGCCGACGATGGCAGCGAGCATTCAGGAAAATATCGAGCGGGTGCGCGAACGGATGGCGGCGGCGTGTCGTCGCGCCGGACACGCGCCCGAAAGCGTGCGACTGGTGGCAGCCAGCAAGACGGTGGCGGCGGAACGGCTGCGCGAGGCTTACCTTGCCGGAATTCGAGACTTCGGCGAGAATCGCGCCCAGGAGGCGGCCTCGAAGCGCGCGGCGCTGGCGGATCTTCCGATCGTATGGCACATGATCGGGCACGTACAGAGCAATAAAGCGCGTCTAGTGAGCGGGCTGTTCGATTGGGTTCATTCGCTGGATTCGGAGCGATTGGCCGAAAAGCTGGATCGCACCCGCCGCGGGCCAGCGAAGATGGCGGTGCTCATCGAGGTTCATCTGGCAGAAGAAACCACGAAATCCGGCGTTCGCCCGGCCGACGTGCCCCGCCTGGCGGAGGCGCTAGCTCGGCGCGAGGGGTTGGCGTTGCGCGGCTTGATGGCTGTTCCTCCGTTGTTTCAAAACCCCGAGGATGCCCGACCCTATTTTCGCCGCCTGCGCGAACTGGCGCGGCAGGTTGAAGGGATGGGGCTTGCGGGCGTTTCCATGACCGAGCTTTCGATGGGCATGAGTCACGATTTTGAAATTGCCATCGAGGAAGGCGCGACCATCATCCGAATCGGGACTGCGATTTTTGGCCCCCGCTCATGAGCCATTCGTTTCAAGGAAAAAGCCCGACAACATCTTACGCAGAACAGATGCCGGAACCGCGCCCACCCTTCTCCACGGCTAAGCTCCGCCTGAACAACGAAAAGATCCGTTTCTGGCTGCGCGTCAAGCCGCGAGCTTCACGGGAAGCGCTGACGGTTGAGCCTTCCGGCGAGCTTTGCCTCAGCCTGCACGCGCCGCCAACCGAGGGCGCGGCGAACGCCGCGTGCATCGAGTTTTTAGCGCGCTGGCTGCATCTGCCGAAATCGGCCATCGAGATTGAGCGCGGCGCCCATTCGCGCCGAAAGCTCATTGGCGTGCGCGTGGACGAATCGGCCGCCCGCCAGCTCCGCAGCTTCATCGGCTCTGAAAAACAAATTCCCCCAAATCGGAGCCGGCAATGAGCTTCCGTCAGAGGCTGGCTGAGATTCGCGCGGGATTTCTGCGCTCGTTTTGGATTGCTAACCTCACCGAGCTATTTGAGCGATTGGCGTACTACGCTACGACGGCAGTGCTGGCCGTCTATCTTACCGAGCGGCTGCATTTCTCCAAAGAATTAACCGGCTGGATGATGGGCATCTTCGGTTTTGTCGTGTGGTTCCTGCCGGTGCTGGGGGGAACGCTGGCGGACCGCTTCGGTTTCCGGCGGGCGCTGATGTTCGCCTACCTCGTAATGACCGTGGGCTATTTTCTCCTCGGCTCGCTCACCGCACCGTGGATGGAAGCCCCGCGGAGATGGTTGGGTGACCGTTGGCTGGTGTTGGCGATTCTCATGATTCCGGCGCTCGGCCCGGCGGTGGTTAAACCGTGCGTCGCCGGAACCACGGCGCGGGCCTCGGCGGAGAACGTTCGATCCATCGGCTACTCCATTTATTACACGGTCGTGAACGTCGGCGGGTTGCTGGGACCGATGGTGGCCTACTTGGTGCGAAAGCCCCTGGGTTGGGGGATGGCGAGCGTCTTTCGCGTCTCCGCGCTGAGCGTTTTCTTGATGTTCTGCGGGACGTGGATCTTTTTTCGCGAGCCCCGTCAGCCGGGTGAGGAGCAAGTTTCGAGCGCCCGCGAGGCACTTCGCAACATGCTGGTCGTCTTGACCAACGTCCGCTTTGTCCTTTTCCTGCTGATTTTCTCGAGCTTTTGGGTTGTTTTTTGGCAAGAGTTTATCTCCGCGCCCTTGTTTCTGCGCAGCTTTGTCAATCCCCATGCCAACTTCGATCTGCTGTTGTCCGTGGACCCTTTCATCGTCATATGTTTTCAGATTCTGGTCAGCTTTCTGACGCGGCGCATCCCGACCTTTCCGGCCATGACGCTGGGATTGCTCATTTCCAGCCTGGCATGGCTCGTGGTGGCTTTCCATCCGACGACGGTGGGAATGGTTGCCTCCTTCGTGGTGTTGGCGCTCGGCGAAATCACACAGTCACCGCGCTTTTACGAATATGTCTCTCGGCTGGCGCCATCCGGCCAACAAGGCCTTTATATGGGTTATGCTTTCTTGCCCGTGGCGATTGGTTATTTCATCGCGGGGCCGCTGGGCGGTTACCTGCTCCACACCTTTGGCGACGTTCTGCATCGCCCGCAACAGATGTGGTGGGTTGTGACAGGCGTCGGCGTGGTGGGCGCCGGGCTGATGGTGATTTACGACCGGTTCGTGAAGCCGCCGGAGAACTCACCGAGGCCCAGTTGACGGGCGATGAGCGGGGGCGTCAGCCGTGTCAACCCGGCCTCCGAGCCGTCAGCCGTCCGGCGGCTTGACGCTTCCCCCGGCCATTCGCAAAACCGCCGCCCTGGCCGGTGGTGATGAGGAGAATGCTCGCATGACCGATAGCTTCGACTGCATGGCTATTCAAAAGACGCTTGCTGAAGCCCAACTGGACGGCTGGCTGTTTTACGACCATCACTTCCGCGATCCGATTGCTTATCGCGTGCTGAAGATTCATCCACCCATCTGCACGCGACGATGGTATTACCTGATTCCGACGGCCGGTCAGCCGTCGAAGTTGGTGCATCGCATCGAGCGCGAAAGTCTGGAGGGCTTGCCCGGCACGCGGCGCCTCTACTCATCCTGGATGGAGCAACGAGAGCAATTGAAGCGCATGTTGGAAGGAAAACGGCGGGTGGCCATGCAATATTCCCCGCTCAATGACATCCCGTACGTGGGGTTGGTGGACGCCGGCACGGTCGAATTGATTCGTTCTCTGGGCGTGGAAGTTGTTTCCTCGGCGGACTTGGTGCAGTTGTTTGAGGCCCGCTGGTCCGCCGAAGCCTTGGCCAGCCATTTGGAAGCCGGCCAAGTAGTTCACGCCGCCGTCCGCCGCGCCTTTGCAGCGATTCGGGAGGCGGCACGGGCCGGAAACGAGTTGAGCGAATATGCCGTGCAGCAGGAGATTCTGCAATTTTTCGCCGCCCACGGTGTGATGACCGATGAACCTCCCATCGTGGCCGCGAACGCTCACAGCGCCAATCCCCATTACTTTCCCACCGCCAAGGCCAGCAGCCCCATTCGAGCCAAGGATTTTGTTCTTTTGGACGTGTGGGGCAAACTTCGGAAGCCCGGCTCCGTCTATTTCGACATCACCTGGACCGGCTATGTGGGGGAAGCGGTGCCGCAAGTTTACCAGGATATTTTCGATCTGGTGCGCGAGGCGCGCGACGCGGCCATCGCGCGGGTGCACGAGGCGTTAAGCGCGGGCCGCGAGTTGCGCGGTTATGAAGTGGATGATTCGGCGCGCCAAGTGATTGCCAAAGCGGGCTACGCCAACTATTTTGTCCATCGCACGGGTCACTCGCTCGGCGAGCAGGTTCACGGCAACGGAGCCAACATGGATAATTATGAGTCGCATGACACGCGTCAAGTGCTGCCGGGCACGTGCTTCTCCATCGAGCCAGGCATTTATCTGGAACAGTTTGGCGTGCGGAGCGAGGTCAATGTTTACGCGGAACCTAACGGGGCGCGCGTCACCGGCGAAATCCAGCAAGCGGTGGTTCCCATTCTTGCCGCTGAATCCTGAATTATGCTAGCGTCAAGCTTTTGGGAATTCCGGTGGCGCATCGCCTGTCCGTCGCCGGCCCGAGGCTGATAAGTTCTTATGCCCAAAAAAGAATTGGAAGAGAAAGCGGCCAGCCCGACGTCCGCGGCGCACCCGCCAGCGGGAAGATTGATCGGGTTGTGCGTCGCAGCGTGGCTGATCCCGGGGCTTGGACACCTAGTCCTCGGCCGACGCGGGCGGGCGGTCATTCTTTTTCTGTCCATTCTAGCCATGTTCATCCTGGGGTTGGCAATGAAGGGAGAGTTTTTCACGGCCGGCGGCGGCTCACTGCTTTCAACCCTGGGCCACTACGGAGAACTTTCAGTAGGCGTGGCCATGCCCATGGCGCGATTTTTCGGTTATCACGGCAACCCGCTTTTCGTCAGCTCAGATTATGGAACGGCTTTTTTGGTGACCGCCGGCATGTTGAACATTCTGTGCATCCTTGACGTTTACGACATTGCCATGGGGAGGAAAAAATGAGGGTTGAGTGGCAGCTTGGCCCGCCAACCTCTGCCACGGCGTCCTCAACTCATTAGTTATGGCGATTGCCCACTTCAACGCGCTGCTCCTTTTTGCCTTCTTTGTGTCGGTCGTGTTTGCGGTGCTGAGCAAGGACACGCCACGCGAGCGGCTGATCTACGGACTGAAAGTCTTCTTCGCCTTTGTCGGCGTGGCCTTGGCCTTGGGTTGGCTGATGTATCCTTTTCCGCGGTAGGCGCTTCCGCGAACCCGTCGAGGCGATAACCCATCGTCGAGAGTCACGCAGCCGCGCCGTGATGCACGGGTGCAGGGCGGCGCCGCCCGGCATGGCCAAGCGCCCCAAAGTGCCGGCTGAGGAGTTTTGCGGCTATGGCTGACGGGCCGAACGCAGGGATTGATTTCGGCCGTGAAATCTGCGGAAACCTTGCCGCCGCGGAATCGCGCGAGTGGCTGGTCACCAACGGCCTGGGCGGGTTTGCCTCGGGCACGGTGGCCGGCTCGCTCACGCGGCGCTACCACGGCCTGTTGGTGGCGGCGCTTCAACCTCCGGTGGGACGTGCGTTGCTGGTGGCCAAGGTGGATGAAACGGCGCGCTACGGGGAGGAAAACTTTTCCCTCGGAACCAATCGCTGGACGAGCGGCGCCACCGACCCCCAAGGCTTTCGCCTGATCGAACGCTTCCGTCTCGATGGAACCATACCCGTTTGGACCTTCGCCTTACGCGAGGCTCTTCTCGAGAAACGCGTGTGGATGGAGCAGGGCTCAAACACCACTTACCTTCGTTACCATTTGGCGCGAGGCACGGAACCCCTGCAGCTTGCGGTCAAGGTCCTGGTCAATTACCGGGATTACCACGCCACGACCCACGCGGGAAATTGGCAGATGCGGATTGAAGCCGTCCCTCATGGGATGCGCGTTACGGCGTTTCCAAGCGCCACGCCATTCTACTTGCTTTCGGCTGAAGCCGCGGCCGAGCCAGCTCATAATTGGTACCGCGACTTTGAGCTGGCTGCCGAGCAAGCGCGCGGCCTTGACCATGTGGAAGATCACCTCCATGCCGCCACGTTTCATGCCTCTCTCGCGCCCGGTGACTCGGTAACTTTGGTGTTGACCACAGATGCGCCAAGGAGTCTCGATGGCCAAGAGGCTCTTTCGCGCCAACGTTTGACCGAGCAGCAGTGGCTTGAGCAATGGACGCAGGCTCACCCGACGCTGGCCGCTCGCGCTCCGCAATGGATTCGCCAATTGGTGCTGGCCGCTCATCAGTTTATTGTTCGCCGCAGCCTGCCCGAGGACCCCGACGCTCGCTCGGTAATCGCGGGCTATCATTGGTTCGGGGATTGGGGACGCGACACCATGGTGTCTCTGCCCGGGCTTACGCTTTGGACGGGGCAGCCGGAAGTGGCGCGCAAAATTCTCCTTGCCTTCAGCCATTACGTGCAGGACGGCATGCTCCCGAACTGCTTTCCCGAGGGCAGCCAGCCGCCGCTGTATAACACGGTGGATGCAGCCCTTTGGTTTATTCTGGCGGCGGGAGAATATTTTGACTTCACGAAGGACACGGAATTTCTCCAGCTCCTTTATCCCGTTCTGCTGAACATTATCAGGCGTTACGCCGAAGGAACACGTTACAACATTCATGTGGACACGGCCGATGGGTTGCTCTATGCGGGCGCCGAAGGCGTCCAGCTCACCTGGATGGACGCAAAAGTGGGGGATTGGGTAGTCACGCCGCGCATCGGCAAGCCCGTCGAGGTGAATGCGCTCTGGCTGAATGCCCTGGCAACCATGGCGCGATTGGCCGCGAGCATCGGCCAGCCCGCAGGCCGCTATGACCCGACGCTGGCGCGCGCCCGCCGGGGCTTCGCACGCTTTTGGAACGAGCGTCTCGGCTGCTGTTTCGACGTGCTCGATGGGCCGCAGGGTGAAGACGCTTCGGTTCGGCCAAATCAAATTCTGGCGGTCTCGCTCCCGGAAACCGCGCTGACGGCTGAGC
>JAKASC010000117.1 GCA_021828245.1 Acidobacteriota bacterium | reverse complement strand
GCCCACGCAAGACCGGCTAGCCCGCCGAGACCCCCGCCCTCGTTACCCTCCACGAAAGCGGCCCTCCGATTGAATCTTGGTCAGGCATGTGCTTTAGCTTCGTTGCCCAAGGGACCGCCGTAAGATCGCCAGCAAGGGTATAATGCTCCGTCGCGTTGCGGCCCAGGACGACGGGGCCTGGATGGAATTCAACCAAGGGGGGCTTGATGAAGCAGCGGCATGGTGTACTTGCGATTTGCCTGGCGCTCACTATCACGGTCCAGGTAGCGGTGGCAACGAAGCGCGAAAGCGCGGACCTCTGGGTGGGAAGCTGGGCCACGGCGGAGCAAGTCCCCGAGTCTGCCAATGCTCTTCCTCCCGCCGATCTGCGGGACGCTACCTTGCGCCAGATTGTGCATTTATCCATCGGCGGAAAATGGCTGCGCATCGTCTTCTCCAACGCCTTTGGCCGGACATCGCTCCGTCTGACCTCGGCGCATATTGCGGCGGCCGTTGCACCCGGCTCCTCCAAGATTGAGGTTTCGACCGACCGGCCTCTAACTTTTTCCGGTCGCCCGGACGTCGTCATCCCCGCGGGTGCCGAATATGTGTCCGATCCGGTGGCTTTCGATGCGGCGCCGCTTTCTAACCTGGCTATTACGATTCACATTGCCCAGCCGGCCCAAGGTGAGACCAGCCATCCCGGATCGCGGACTACTTCCTATCTTGTTGCGGGCGACCGCGTCACCGAAGCCGCCCTGCCAGGGGCGATGAAATTTGACCACTGGTTTTACATCGCGGGGGTGGAGGTATTGGCTCCGCCCCAAGCTGCCGCCATTGTAGCGCTGGGCGATTCCATCACCGACGGTCACGCCTCAACCACCAATGGAAACAACCGCTGGCCCGACGATCTGGCGCGCCGCCTGCTCCACGCCATGCCCAACCGGCCGCTCGGCGTGCTGAATGAAGGCATCGGCGGCAACCGCTTGCTGCACGACGGCCTAGGACCCAACGCCCTGGCGCGCTTTGACCGCGACGTGCTCGCCCAGCCCGGCGTTCGCTATCTCATCGTGCTCGAGGGCATCAACGATATTGGAACCTTCGGTCTCACGGGCCATCGGTCGCCGGCCGCGCATCGCGCCTTGGTGCGCAGAATCATTGCCGCGTACCGGCAAATCATCTTGCGCGCCCATGAGCACGGTATCCGCGTCTTCGGCGGCACCATCACCCCGTTTGTCGGTTCCGACTATTATCATCCGAGCCCGCTGAGCGAAGCGGACCGACAGGCGGTCAATCGCTGGATTCGCGCCCCCGGCCATTTTGATGGCGTGATTGATTTTGACAAAGTGGTGCGCGACCCAAAGCATCCGGACCGCTTGCTGCCGGCGTACGATTCGGGAGATCACCTGCACCCGTCTCCGCGAGGGTATCAGGCGATGGCCAACGCGATTCCGCTTTCGCTGTTTAGCCCATCAGCCTCGCGGTAAGGCCGAATGCGGAGGGAGCGATGGAATCCGCGCGACATCGTTCGCGGATAGGTTCTTAAAATCTCTTCACAGCGGAGAAGAAACTGGGAAGGACGCATGGCATGGCGGCCGTGTCTGCTGCGGAATCACATACCGGATGTAATGACCGGGGGACAGACGATCGTGGAGCGTTTGCCATAGTTGCTGGGGAGCCAAACTGAAAATCAAATTGCCCGGTTTCCGTTCGGAATACCAAGCTCCATGGTCCATCTCATTTTCTAGCTGGCCAGGCGCCCACTGCGCCCGCCCCAGAAATAGGCGTAGCTTGGACGATGGCTTGCGTTTTTCCAGTTGGGCGACGATCAATCGAGAATCAAAGGTAAGGTAAACGTCGTCATAGAGCCTCAAGGCGTGGCGGGGAGCTTCAGAAGTCCGAAAGATGAGCGACGGCACGTGAACGTCCACGGGGCCACCAAAAAACGCCCTGGCCGTTTGGGTTTTTAGCCGCGGCGACTGGGGAAATATTTTGCCAAGTGGCACGCGAGCCGGTTTGTTAACAATCAACCCGACGACCAGCGGAAAGTCGGTGCGCGGCAACATCAGAACCACGGAACGCTCAAAAAAGGGGTCAAGGATTTCGCGCCGTGCCACCAGGAAGAGCAGTTGACCTTGTGTCGGCGTTCGAGCGGCTTGGGCCAGGAGCACAAACAAACTGAGCTGGGCACATGCCAAAAACCAACTGAAAACCTTCGCAAAACCGAACGGACGCTTGCGAATACTCATGGGTTCTGTGACCCGGTTGACAGGATGCCTTCAAGGCGGAACGAACTCTCTCGGCCGTTTTGCCTCTTTATTCCGTCTCCCGTGACGACTCCTCACCATCCTCCGGCGGCGAAGGAAGTCTGCGCCGCGCGCCGGAAGGATGCATCACTCCCCTCGGCTGTTACCCTGACGGTTTCACTATACCACGCAGATGGCTAGGAGGAAATCCCTCTCGTCTCATCGGTAGGTTGCTCATCTACCGACCCGACAACGGTGCATACAACATGCCAGGCCGGCAAGCAATCTCGATAGCCCCCACTGAAATATACTTGATTTATATTAGCTATTGTGATACTAAGGCGTCGGAGGGAATTCACGGCCAGGGCCATCCTCGAGTTGGACTGGCCAGCAACGCGGGTCACAAATAGGGGCGGCGCGGGCTGAAGCTGTGGGCCGGCCGCTGTTCTGAATCGCGAAAGACCGAATCCCGCGCCAGGAGGAGCCATTGATTCCATCCGAAACCGCCCTCCAGGAAAGCACGCATGACCACGAAGCCGCTTTCCGGCTGATTGAGCTGACCTATGACGAAACCCTGCGCGCCCTGGGCGCAGCGCTTGATCTGAGAGACACTGAAACCGCCGGCCACTCCGAGCGCGTCACTCGATATTCACTCCAAATTGCCAGGGCCATGAATTATTCGAGCGAGGAATTGACGCAGCTCGCGCGCGGCGCCTATCTGCACGACATCGGAAAGATCGGCATTCCCGACTCGATTCTGCGCAAAGAAGGGCCGCTATCGCCCGAAGAAGTTGAAATCATGCAGACGCACGTGCAAATCGGCTACGAGCTGGTCAAGCAGATTGCCTTTTTGGCTCCGGCCGCTGAAATCATTTTGGCGCATCACGAGCGGTACGATGGTTCTGGCTACCCTCGCGGTTTGCGGGGCGATGCGATTCCCCTGGGAGCGCGCGTTTTTGCGGTGGCCGACTCCCTGGACGCCATGACCTCCGATCGGCCTTATCGCCGTGCCCGCGCGTTCGATGCCGCCCGCGACGAGATTGAGCGCGAGACAGGCCGTCAGTTTGACCCTGCCGTGGTCAAGGCTTTTCTCTTCATTCCGGACTACGCCATGCGAGGGAGCGTGCTTCGGGAGCGAAGGCGGTCGGCACGGCTACCGCTGCGGACCCTGGTGAATTGCCGCACTCGGAATGACGAATTTCTCTCCACCACTTGGGATTTGAGCGAGACAGGGATTTCTTTTACGAGCCGCCATCGGGTGGATATTGGACAGGAGGTGGAGCTGGAGTTTAGCCTTCCCCCAGCCTCCAACCGGCTCCGAGCCCGCGCCAAGGTTGCGCGTCGGGAATTGCCGGACCGCTTGGCAGCTCAATTTGTGGCCATATCGCCTCCCGACCGCCAAACGATTCGGCACTATATTGCCGAACGCATCCGGTTGTAACCCCGTCCGTCTTGGCTCGCAGGCAGGATGAGCTACAACGCCATCCCGCGCCGTCGCTTTAGGCTGCTATAATCGGAAATTTGTGTTGGAAATAACAAGGCGCGATGCCATGGCCGCGGAGCGCCGTCCAGGCCCCCAGGGGCTGGCTGCCCGCGGCCCGAAGTTTTTTTCACGAATTCTGAGTATTTGAGCGGTTGCGCATAGGCCGTGTTGAGTTTACGCGCTTTTTACAAACGCTAGAAACCTGGCTTGACCCGCAGCCGTCTAATGCAATTTGGAGTCATTGGAGATGAAAAACCATCGTCTTTGGGCTTGGGGCGTTGTAGCCGGCACCCTGCTAATGGTAGGGGGCAAGCCAATCGCGGCGGCGGCGCAACCGGCGGCGCCGGCCATTGGGGTGGTCACGGCCGCTAGTGCCGGCCAATTTACACTGCGCACCGATGCAGGTTCCAATGTGACCGTCCAGGTTCCATCTGGAATACTGATTTTAAGGGTGCCACCCGGAGCCAAAAACCTGAATTCGGCTGTGAGAATTCCGGCGAGTGAGATAACCGTCGGCGACCGCGTATTGGTTCGCGGAAACGCCTCGTCCGCTCAGCGGAGCACCCTCACGGCTACCTCCATCATCGTGATGACGAAAACGGATATTCAAAAAGAGCACGAGGCGGAGCGCTTGGAATGGCAAAAGCACGGTATCGCCGGAGTGGTGCATGCCGTCAATCCAGCCACCCACCAAATCACGCTTGCTGTCCCCAACGTGCCGCCGACGCCCGCAAATCCGACGCATCTTGTGACCCTGACGTTGGCTCCCCAGGCGACTTTGCTCCGCTATGCGCCGGATTCGGTGAAGTTCAGTGATGCCAAACCGGGCACCTTCGACCAAATTCGCCCCGGCGATCAGGTTCGCGCTCTCGGAGCCTTGAATCCGAGCGGCAATGCATTCACGGCGCGTGAGGTCGTTTCAGGAACGTTCCGCAATATTGGAGTCACCGCCATATCGGTGAACCCTGCTAACCGCACCCTGAAGGTTAAGAACCTGGCGACCGGCAAGCCGTTGCTCGTCAGAATTGATTCCGACACCAAAATGCACACGCTGCCGCTGTTCGTTGCCATGATGATCGCGCGGTTTAACTCCGGAAACGGCGGCAGGGAAGGGCAAGCGGGCGCAGGGGCCGCTCATCCTCGGCGCGCGACGGGCTTTGTTCGCCGTGGGGCCTCCGCCGGAGGTTTCCGTGGAGGGCCGGGTGGCCCGCCGGGCGACTTCAACGCCATGCTCAACCGAACTCCTGTTCTTTCTCTCGGTAGCATCAAGCCCGGCGAGCCACTGATTGTGGTGAGCACACAAGGAGCAAAGCCCGGCGAGGTGACGGCCATCGCCGTCTTGGCCGGGGTCGCACCCATTCTGGAGGCGCGGCCCAAAGGGAGCAAGCAGGTGAGGCTGGGCCCGTGGAATCTCAGCATTGGCGGGGGTGGCGGAGGCGAGGGTGAAAGCGGCTTGAGCGGTGGGCCTTAACGCGGCCTCGTAAGGATGCGTCCGGAGCCAGACTTGACGAAAGAAGCGGGTACTAACCTCATGGGCTGGCGGTTGTCCGTGGCAATTGTTGGAACGGGTTTCATGGAGCTTACGCAGGATAATGTGGGAGGATTTCAGAATGAGTGATGGGCATCGAAAGTTAATCCGTGTGGGGCTGGCCTGGGTTGCGGCCTTCGGACTGGCCTCCGCGGTCTGGGCGCAATCCGGCGCTGTGAGCTTGCGGGGGCGTGTGACGGACCCCTCCGGCGCTTCCATTCCTGGCGCCACGGTAACGGCCACGGGGACCGGCGGGATCATCCAGCAAACTCAAACCGACGAGCAGGGTCAATACGTCTTTCGCGGTCTCGAACCCGGTAGTTACACGGTCGCCATTACCGCAAAGAATTTTGCCCCATTTGAGAAGTCGAGCGTGACCGTCGCGCCGGGGAAAATCGCCGTGGTCAATGCTCAGTTAGTGGTCATGCTGCAAAAGCAGCAAGTGACGGTCCGCACCGGAGCCGCGAAGCTCAGTGTGAGCCCTCAGAAGAACGCGAGTGCGCTGGTTATCAGAGGCGCCGCGCTCAAGGCCTTCTCGGACGACCCGGACGAACTCCAATCGGAGCTTGAAGCTTTGGCGGGGCCGGCTGCCGGGCCGAACGGTGGGCAAATTTATATTGATGGGTTCGCGGGCGGGCAGCTTCCACCGAAATCCGATATTTTGGAGGTTCGCGTCAACACCAATCCGTTCACGGCCGCGCATGAGAACCTCGGCTACGGGCGGATTGACGTCATCACCAAGCCCGGCTTTCAACAATTTCACGGCGAGCTTTTCACTTTTGGAAATGACTCCATCCTCAATTCCCGCAATCCTTTTGTGATTCACGAGCCGGGATATCATTCCTTGTTCTATCACGGGGACGTGGGAGGGCCGCTCGGCAAGAAAGCCTCATTTTTCTTCAGCATCTTCCATCGCAGTTCGAACGGCGTCTCGGTGGTGGACGCGCCCGTGTTGAATCAGAACTTCCAACCGACAACCCTGAACGAGGCGGTGTCCACGCCGTCGTCGTTCACCTTCATCAGCCCTCGCTTCGATTTCCAACTGGGCAAAAACAACGTGTTGACCGTGATGTACGACCACACGGGCGGCCAGCAGACGAATAGTGGCATCGGGCAATTCAGCCTGCCGTCCCAGGGCGTCAACACGAACCACACGGAGAACGAGCTACATTTGATGGACACGCAAGTGGTCAATGCTTCCACCGTGAACGACCTGCGCTTTGGCCTGACGCGCGAGGACAACAATACGCTTCCGGTTAGCTTTGCTCCGACGCTGGACATCCGCGGCGCTTTTACGGGCGGCGGGAACAGCGGTGGAAGAAGCGAGGAATCGCATTGGCATAGCGAGTTGCAGGACGAAGTAGAAATTACGGCCGGCCGGCACAACATCACCTTCGGCGGGCGGCTGCGCGACATGGATGAATCCTACAGCACGACGGGTGGGTTTAATGGGACGTTTGTTTTTCCCTCTCTCACCGCTTATCAAATTACCGAGCAGGGCTTGGCGCAAGGCATGACGTTGGCGCAGGTTCGCGCCGCCGGCGGCGGGCCCAGCCAATTTTCCATTACGGCCGGCAATCCTTTAGCCAGCGCGAATCTTTGGGACGTGGGGCTTTACGCGGAAGATACCTATAACATTCGCCCCAATCTCAACCTCAGCCTGGGTCTTCGTTTTGAGTCGCAGAATCACATTAACGACCATGCCGACTGGGCGCCGCGCATGGGGCTGGCTTGGGGACTCGGCCATGGTGCCAGCCCCAAAACCGTCTTGCGCGCCGGGTTTGGCATTTTCTACGACCGCTTCGGCATCGGTGATATCCTCCAGGCGGAGCGGCTGAATGGGATCAATCAGCAACGCTACGTCGTTAACCAACCTGAGTTCTTCCCCACCATCCCGCCGGTGAACACCCTGGCGGGCACGGCCACGTTTCCGACCATGTACCAGGTGGATCCGAACTTTCGCGCTCCTTATACCATCGAGTCGGCCGCCAGCTTGGAGCGGCAGGTCGCCCGCAACATCACCGCCTCGGTGACCTACATCAACTCGCATGGCGTCCACCAACTCATGCTGCGGAAT
>JAKASC010000116.1 GCA_021828245.1 Acidobacteriota bacterium | reverse complement strand
CGCATCAAAGTGAAACTGGACCCGCCCCGAGGATTGCCACCGCTTCAGGTTTATGCTCGAACGGGATACTATGCCCCAACCCAATAACGCCGGCGTTCGGCGAACCTTTTGCCTGAGCGCGATCTTATGTTGTCTCAATCTGGTGGCTCTCGTGACGGCGAGCGCTGCCGCGCCGTCAAATTCCCGCACGGCGGCGACCTCGCCCAAGAGCAACCAGTTTGCCATCAACGTCAACGTCAACATGGTGGTGCTGCACGTGAGCGTGCTGGACCTCAACGGGCACCTCGTTAACAACTTGAAGGCCAGCAACTTCCGCGTTTACGAAGACGGCGTCTTGCAGCATCTTGCGGTCTTCAGCCACGCTGACATCCCGGTCACCATGGGCATTGTGATTGACGATAGCGGCAGCATGCGGGATAAGCGTCCGTCGGTGGATGCGGCTGCCTACACCTTTGTGAAGACTTCCAATCCGTTTGACCAGGTCTTCGTGGTGAACTTCAACGATGAGTACTACTTGGACACCCCCGGCAACTTTGCGACGAACAAGCAGCAACTCAAGGCGGCGCTGGACAAAATTGACTCACGCGGCGGGACCGCCCTGTACGACGCAGTCTATGCGTCGCTCGATCATCTGAAGCTGGGCAGCCACAGCAAGAAAGTCCTTCTGGTTATTACGGACGGCGAAGACAATGCCAGCCGCTACACTTTTGCACAGCTCATTCGTCATGCCGAGCAATCCAACGCCGTCATCTACTGCGTCGGCTTGCTCGGGAGAGAGCGACGGGGCGGGCTCTTCAAAATCCACGGGTCCGGCGACAGGCACGCTGCCAAGGTGCTCAAGGAGCTGGCACGAGCTACCGGCGGCCAAGCGTATTTCCCAAAGTCACTCGATCAGGTGGAAGCCACGTGCATCAAAATCGCGCATGACATCCGTGACCAATACACCCTCGCCTATTACCCCACCAATGCCCAACGCGACGGGACGTATCGCAGCATCCGAATCAAGCTGGTGGGACCTGGAACCAAGCATTACATCGTCCGCACCCGACCTGGATATTACGCCCCCAAGGGCAACCAACCGGCAGCCGCCGCGCGGGTCCCGAGCTAGAACCTCTTGGGACATTCTTGCAGTTTTAAAAGCTACCGTTCGTGGCAGGTGGGACGGTGGCAGAGGTTGAACCTACGCCCAAGAAAAGCTTACGGGAATCTCCGCATGGAGCGAAGCGCCGCGGCAAACCTCTTTACGACGCGGCCTTCGGTCGCCAGGAAATTCTGGAAACCCAAATCTTGCGCGCCGCCGCTTCTCCCAATTGGGTAGCCCGACCTCTGAGGCGCAAGGTGAGGGTGCCATCGTAATTTCGGCTGAGGACTCGCAGGCGCACCCCCGGCTTGATGCCCAAACCGTTAAAGTACTCGAGCAGGCCGCGGTCGCGCTCATGCATGCTTTTGACGCGCACGGTGTGGCCGCTGGCGACCTCCCAGAGCTGTTCGAGGCCGGAGCGCCGTCGCTCCGCCGCGCTGGTGTTAATCTGGTTGCCGTGCGGACAAGGTCCCGTTGCGCCCAACTTCTCGATGAGTCGTCGCTCAACGTCAGCGGAAATGGAATGCTCCAACCGCTCGGCTTCGTCGTGGACCTTATACCATTCGACGCCCAACATTTCATGGAGCATGCGCTCGATGAGGTGATGGCGAAGCCGCAACCGATCTGAAACCTGCTTCCCTGCCGACGTCAAGGAGATGCGACCCTTACGGTCCACTTTGGCCAGCTTGTCCCGGCGCAAGCGCTGTAGAGCCAACGCCACGGCGGGCGGAGTCACACGGAGCCAGCGCGCAATTGTGGCCGCGATGACCGTTCCCTCTTCAGACTCCGCCTCCGCAATGGCCTTCAGGTAATCTTCTTTGGAAACGGTTAACTTCAATGCGATCCGCCTCCATCTTCTGGCAGCTTTACTCATTTCCATCATGCCAGCAATTCGGATGCGGCACAACGCGAGTTGCGCAAAGTGCAGCGCGACTTGCAGAGTCGGCTCAACGGTCCACATCTTGGGAGATGATTGAAGACACGAAAGCCGGGCCTCAATTTATACGAACATCTCGCAAGGCTACGCGACCTCCGCCCCACCCCCAGCAGAAGCGTCCACTTGCGACACGCCGCCTTTGCGACGGTTAACAGGGTATGTTGCGAGAACCGACTCGGGCTCTGACTCTATTTTATGGTCAGCGTGACACTTACGAAGCAACGTCACCTAAATGACTTCGAACGGTGTGGTGAGCACCAGGTCGCCCCATTGAATTGAGAGCTCCCCTCCCGAACCGTGATGACGCAGGGTAATCGTAACCCTTTGGGCGGAATCCTTCGCCTTGATTTCGCGCAGGGGCACCTCCGCCACATCGAGCTTGGGGTTAAGGTTAGCCAGCCCTTGCTTATTGATACCCCACTGGCCGTGTTGTTTGTTGAAGACGAGCGTCCATCGGTTGCCGGCCACTCGGTGCGCAAACAGGCTGTAAACGCCCTTGGGCACAACGGCTTTCCCAAAGCGGAGATTGGCGGTGGTGGTGAAGGTGGTGGATTTGTCCGCTCCGAGCCGCCAGAATTGCCCGACGGGAAGCCTTGCAAGCTCCTGGTGAACGGTCTTGCCGTTGAGCGCCGGACGACCGTACTCAACCGAGACGGTCGCCCCCTTGATCTTGACGGTAGTGGTTCCTCTTGGATTCGCCGCCTGAGCGCTGAGGCTGAGCGCGGCAAATGCGGTGGCCGTAAAAAGGAGCGTCTTTGCACTGTGCATCATAGGTTCCTCCTCCGCATAGGTCATTCAGATGGCTGTTCCCTGGCAAGGCTTGATTCTATCCCAATACGAGCCTGGGGACAACCGACCGAACTGGCCACTTTATGTCGCGCAGCCAACTGGCTAAAGGAATTAGCGCCACATCGGCCTCTTCCCTCCTTTGGGACGAGGATTAGCCAAGCTGCTCAGCCGGGTAGTTGGCCGTTCAACTCGGCGACGCGGGGCGGGTAGCCAGAACCCTGCTTTGTGTGTCGCGGGCTCTTCCGCAACGTTCCCCGACGAACCCGCGACGAAAACAACACTGTCGCGGCGACCGGCCACCCTTGCGTTATTATCCCCAAAAGATCCGCAGAGAGAGTGGGTACCGCAGAGCAAAAACGCAAGCCTTGGGCTACCCCTCCGATTGCTCTTGCAAAACAGCCTGGCCTGTCTCCGGGGCCTGAGCAGCGGATAACTGCGCAGCGTCCATGCGGTCCACGATAAAGCCGGGAAGCAAGAACGCAAACGGCACGGCCACCAGGGAAACCAAGCCGTTGGCAATCGCCATGGTGCTCAGGTGCAGATGATAAACGTCCATGATCTTGGCGCCTACCCAATCGCTGCCAAAAAGGGAAAGGTTGCGGACGCTCATCATCAGCGAGAAACCGAGGGCCTCGCTCCCTGTCGGGGTCGCCCGCATGGCCAGATCCATAATGCTCATGTCCGCCGCGGTCCAACCCAGACCGTAAAAGCTGTCAATGAACCAGGCGCGATGGAAGGTGGTGTAAAAGGCGTAACCGAATTGCGATAGCGCGCCCACCGTGATGCACACGGCGAGCAGCCAGCGCAGTTTGAAATGGCGGCAGAAGTACGTTCCGTAAAGCGTCGCCGCAATCACCGCGAAGACGCCTTGCAGGAGCATCAGGACGCCCTGACCTTCTGTATTGAGGTGCATCACGTTTTGCTGTTGGTAGAACTCCGCGGTCATGATGCCCGGCGCGCAATAGAAGAGGGCGCTGAAGGCCGCTGCGGTCCACATGGTTTTCGCGTTGGCGATCTTCTTGAGCTGCGCTGCGGCCTCGCTCAGGAGTTTCTTCGAGTCCACCCTCCGGCGGCGCTCGTGAAGAAGCAGGAGCGTGGTCGGAACAACCAGAAACATGGCCGCGCCGCCCGCTGCTGCCGTCCAGCCGAAGGCAATCGCACCCAAGAAGCCACCGAGCGGCCCCGCCACAATGTAAGTGCCCTGGCTCACGAAATTGAAGACGCTGGCAAGCCGCCCCGTTGCGCCAAAGGCCTGGCCCGTCTCCACCATCAAGCCGCCGACGGCAGTGCTGGTAAGAACCATGAAAACATTGATCGCAATGCAGATGGTGAGCAGCCGGTTGTAGGTATGCGGCGTAAAAATGAGCATGACGAAAGCCGCCATGGTGAGCACGGCTCCAATCAGCATGTAGCTCTTGCGGCGCGTGCCCAAAAATGGAAACGCGTCGGTGATGATTCCGAAGAACGGCTTGAAATACCAGGCGAACTGAACCCAGAAAAAGAACGCAGCCGTGGAGGCCAGATTTTCGTGAAGGGAGTTCTTCAGCAGGTTTTTCAGTGGAATCAGGCCCAGAACCTGAAACTGGGGAAGGGTCACGCCAAACACGCCCACGGCCACTACGATCGCGGCCGCCACCATTCGTTTCTTTTGATTGGCTGAGTCGAGCTCGGCGTTCGCTCCTGCTACGGAATGGGCCGTTTCTGTGGCCAAAGGTTCTCGCTACCCGCGACCGCGCTCCCCTGGGTTCAGGACCAGCTCAGGGGCGCGGCTTACCAACACCTACACCGACATCATACGCAATTCGACGAACCTCCGCCACACGTTCCTGAATCGTGCCTGCTTTCCGGCGTGGACATTTCCTCGTAAGCGGAAAGCGCGGGATTTCGCAAACTCGGCTGTTTTTACGAAGCCGGCCAGCAACCGCCACCGCCCGCAACAGGGCACGACAGCGGCGCCGCGCGGTCGGAGGGATATCGCGTGGCAAAGCCAGTCGGCCAAAAAGCAGGTAGCCGCGACACTGCTTTGCGTGTCAGTGAGGTGCGTCTGAGATAGGCCTACCGCGTAGCCTTTGTGGCACGGCCATCCTAGCCGTGTTCAGGCACGGGCGAGACTTCCGCGCCACGTCGCGGCATGGTCAAGAAGCGTTAGGCGCACAACATCACGGTGGGTGAATTTAGTTCGGCTAAGGGGTTTCACCGGTCATGAGGTCGTCAAGGCGTTCTCGAGCCCGGATCAACTGTGCTTCGGAGCCGCTGACGAGGATTTCGGGAGGGCGCGGGCGGGAGTTGTAATTCGAGGCTAGGGCGAACCCATAGGCTCCGGCGGTCATCACAGCGAGCAGGTCGCCCGGCTGGAGGGGCGCCAGTTGGCGGTCGCGCGCCAGGAAATCGCCGGTCTCGCAGAGCGGGCCGACCACATCGGCCGGGCGGGCGGGTCCGGGCCGCTTGAGGACGGGCCAGACCTGGTGCTCGGAGCCGTAGAGGGCGGGCCGCAGCAGATCATTCATCCCGCCATCCACGATGATGAAGTTTTTTTCGGGCGTGTGTTTAAGGTAGAGCACGCGCGTCAGCAAGAGTCCCGCGTCGCCGACGATGGCGCGGCCCGGTTCCACAATCAAGCGGTAGGGTGAGTGGGCCAGTTGATGGTGGATGCGGCTCGTCAGGCCATCCCAATCAAGCGGCGCTTCGGCTTGATAACGAATGCCGTAACCGCCGCCCAAATCCAGCCACTCGAGGGCGATACCCTCGGCGCGAAGGTGGCTGGCAATTTCCAAAATCTCCTCGAGCGCCTTCAGAAACGGCTCAACCTGGAGAATCTGCGACCCGATGTGGCAGGCGATGCCGCGCACGCGAAGATGGGGGGAGGCGACGGCGTGGCGATAGAGCGCCGTCGCCGAGTCCTTGGGCACGCCGAATTTGTGGATGAAGCGGCCGGTGGAGATGTAAGGATGCGTTTCCGCTTCCACGTCGGGGTTGATGCGCAGGGCGATGGGCGCCGTGCGGCCGAGAGCGGCGGCGCGCTGCTCGATGACGTGCAACTCGCCGTCCGATTCAACATTGAACATCAAGAGGCCGGCGGCCAGCGCGGCGTCAATCTCCTCGACGGTCTTGCCTACGCCGGAGAAGACGACACGGTCCATCGCAGCTTTCACGCGGCCCACGCGAGCCAGTTCGCCGCCGGAAACAATGTCAAAACCCGCGCCCGCCTCGCGCAAGAGGCTAAGGATCCTGAGATTGGAATTCGCTTTGACGGAATAGCAAACGAGGTGCGGCGTGCCGGCCAGGCCGCGTGCGATGCGGGCGTAGTTTTCCAAAATGGCGGCGTGACTATAGACGTAGGCGGGCGTGCCGTAACGCTCGGCCAGCGTGCGAAGCGGCACGTCCTCGGCGCAAAGCTGATTTTCACGGTAAGTGAAAGCTTCCATGATGCGTGGCGCGATATCGGCTTCAACCGGCCTCTGCGAGTTTAGCACGAGCCGCAAGCGGTGAATCGTCCACGGCAGAGGCAGGCTGAGGAGCGAGAAGCTCGGCGGGCGCTATCGGACGCGTGCGACGAGGAGGGTTTGGTCATCGCGGCGTGGGCGGCCCCGTTCGTACTTGGCGATTTCGGCCAGCACGGCGTTGGCAATTTCTTCAACCGAACGACGCGCATTTTGTCGCAGCACATTTTCCAGGCGACGCATGCCGAACTCCTCGTACGACGGGGACATCGCCTCGACGAGGCCGTCTGAAAACAGAGCCAGCACGTCGCCCGGCTGCAGTTCGACCACGGTTTCTTGGTAATCGGCTTGCTCGAGCAGACCGAGCGGCACACCCTCGGCGTGGATGGGCCGACAGCCTCCGCGACGCACCAGGATGGGCAGCGGCATGCCGGAATTCGCCAGGCGCAAACGGCGGCTTTTAGGCTCCCAAACCGCGTAGGCGAGGGTAATGAAATGGCCCTCGATTTTCCGCTCCAACAGTCGGGCGTTGAGGGCGCGGAACAGATCGCGGGGCGCCGGGCGCTGCGAGGCGTAGCTGCGAAGAATGCCGCTGGCCAGCGCGCCGTAAAGGGCGGCGGGGGTGCCCTTGCCGCTCACGTCGCCGACGGCGAGAACAAAACGATCGGGGCCGTAAGTGAGAAAATCGTAAAGGTCACCGCCCAACTCGCGGGCCGGCTCAAAGCGGACGGCAATCTCCAGACGGGGCAGGTTGGGAGCCACGCCGGGCATCAGCAGCATTTGAATCTCCCGCGCCCGGTCGAGGTCGCGCTCCAAGCGCGCTTCGCTTTTGAGCACGCGCTCATAGAGGCGGGCATTTTCGATGGCGATGGCGATTTGCGGCGCCAGGGTCGAGTAGATGCGCACGTGCTGCTCGGTGAAATAGTTGAGTTGAGGGCTTTCAAGATCAATGACGCCGATGACGCGGTCGCGGTAAATAAGCGGCACCGCCATTTCCGAACGGGTTTCGGGATTGGTCATCAGGTAGCGGCTATCGCGGCGAACGTCGGGCACCACCACGGTCTGGCGAAGATCGGCGGCGGCGCCAATAATGCCCTGTCCAAACTTGACCGAGGTGTTGTCGGGCAAACGCTCATCTTGCCGAATGGTCATCACGGCGT
>JAKASC010000115.1 GCA_021828245.1 Acidobacteriota bacterium | reverse complement strand
GCAATCCGGCTCGCAGGCGGGAGGAAATGCGCTCCGCCGTCGCCATCTTGCGCCGCGCGGGCATCGAAACCGAAGTGGTGAAAACGGCGGGCCAGGGCAGCGCCAAGGAATTCGCTCGGCAAGCGTTAGTTCGAGGCCTCGAAATGGTGATTGTGTGTGGGGGCGACGGGACCATTAACGAAGCCGTCAATGGCATAGCCGGGCGCGCGATTCCCCTGGCCGTCTTACCCGGAGGAACCGCCAACACCTTGGCCCGAGAATTGGGATTGCCCCAGCATCCGGTGGCGGCCGCGGAGCGCCTTCCGGACTGGCGGCCACGCCCGATTCCGCTCGGCAGGGCCCGATGGAGCGTGGACGGCCGTCCCCACGAGCGTTATTTCCTCTCGCTGGCGGGGGCGGGCTTCGACGCACAAGTTATCCGCGAGTTGTCACTCGATTACAAGGTTCGGCTGGGCGTCATGGCCTACGTGGGGGAAGCCCTCGAACAGGTATGGCGCTATCGGTTTCCAAAATTTATCTGCCGGGCCGACGGCAGGGACTATGCCGCCACGTTCGTCGTCGCGCAGCGCACTCGTCTTTACGGCGGATGGTTTCAAATCGCTCCTCAAGCCGATTTCTTCAAACCCGCGTTGACCGGCTGCCTGTTCCAGAGTGCGGCGCGGGTGCGATATCTAACCTACGCGCTGGCTCTTATCTTCAGACAGCACACCCGGCTCAAAGACGTGGCTTTCGTGGAGAGCGTCAGCTTAAGCTGCCAACCCGCCACTCCTGAATCCGTGATTTACTTCGAGCTGGACGGAGAATTGGTCGGGCAACTGCCCGTCGTTTTTGATGCTGTGCCGGAAGCTCTCACGCTGATGGCTCCTTGAAGATCGGCGTGGCCGCGCTCGGCAGGGCGACGCACCGTGCCGTCCGTGGGGGTTACGGCGACTCATTGGTTTACTCCATCCCATGGATCCAGTCACCCAGACCCTGACGGCCCTTTCCCTGAGCGAGGCGGGTTTTAAGCGCAAAACTCGTGATGCCACGCTGGCGCTTTTGGTGGCCGCCAACCTCGCCGACCTGGATGTTGTCTCCCGAGCCTGGGGCAAGCTGGCCTATCTTCAGTTCCATCGTGGCCCTGCAGATTCGCTGCTCGGCACGACGCTGCTGGGTGCTTTGACGGCAGGCGTCATTTACGCCCTCCGGAAGAACCGACCGCCCGCGCGCCATGCTCCGCCTTTGAATGCCAAGTGGTTATTGCTCGGCTGCTGGGCGGCGGCAGGCAGTCACCTACTTTTGGACCTCGCGAATTCCTACGGTGTTCAGTTATTTTGGCCGTGGAGTGCGCGCTGGTACGCCGCCGACATCGAGTTCGCCACCGATCCCGTTCTGCTCGCGCTTTTGCTGGTGGGCCTCGGCCTGCCAGCCCTGCTAAGGCTGGTTTCTGAGGAAGTGGGGGCACGTCGTGGCTCTATGCAGTCCGGAGCGTTAGTCGCTCTGGCGTTGGTGGCAGGTCTCTTGAGCTTGCGCTGGGCAAGCCATCGGCGTGCCTTGACCGCCCTTCAATCTCGAACGTACCACGGCCAGGAGGCGGAGGCTGTCGCGGCCTTTCCTACCCTAGCCAATCCGTTCGAATGGATTGGCGTAGCGGAAACGCCGACCGCCATTGAGGTCGCGCCCATCAACTCCTTGAACGGGGAACTCGATACCGAAAGCGAACGGATCTACTACAAACCCAACCCTTCAGCCCCACTGAGGGCAGCCCTAAAAACCCGAACCTTGAAGGTTTTTATGTCTTTCGCTCGCTTTCCTTGGGCTCGGGTTCGTTCGTCGCGCAGCGGTTGGGTTGTCACGGTCCAAGACCTGCGCTTTGTCGCTCCTGGCACGGACCGGAAGCCCATGTCGGCTCAAGTCCGTCTCAATAAAAATCTTCGGGTTCTTTCTCAAACGCTGCGACTGAAATAAGGCGCCGGCATTAGTTCGCCGGAGAATTCCCTGGCCCGTCTCCCTTGTCGCTCGGCCCTGATGAGTCTGCGGAGCGAGCGGGAGCGAGCAGTTTTTGGTAAGCCGCCGTCAACAGAACAATAATGGCTATCGCCCAAAACGAAATCGAGAGAATGTGCGCCTTCAGATACTCCGGCCCCGCCTTGCCAAAGCGAACCCCGATCCATGCTTCAATTCCAAAGCGGATAGCTCCACCAACCATCAAGGCCACCACCATCCTGGTCGCACTCATTCGTAAAACGCCGGCGGCAAGCAAAAAGGGCTTGAAAGGCAACGGCGGCGGCAGCAGCGAGGCCACGACCACGGTCAGAAAATCATTCTTCTGAATCCATCGCATGGCCCGGCTCATTTCTTTCTTGGAAGGCTTGCGTCGAAAAATGCGAGCCCCGCTCCGGCCAAGCACATAGATCAACAGCGAGCCGACAGCAGTCCCGAGGGTGCAATCCAGCGCGTAGAACCACGCCAGCCTCGGGAACTGGCTACTCAGGTAGATGAGCAGAAGGTCTTTGAGGCCCGGTAAGGAGACTCCCGCGGAATCCAAAAAAGAAAGCCCGAATAATCCCCATCCGCGATAGTGCAAAAGAGCGTATGAGATTTTGGCTCGAAAGGATTTCACGTCACACAAGCCTCGTTGAAAGGCTTCCCATTCTACGTAGCCTCGTGAAATTAGGCAAATTGTCCGCCGCATCGGAAACCCGCGGATTTGTTAACTTACCTGGAGATAGCTTTTCGATCCCAGACAGGTTGCAGCGGGCCGGTCATAACCGGGATTATAATTACTGCGCCACCAAGGCCATTCACGGTTCGATCGGTACTGGACACCGACCGAGAATTAACAAAAAACGTCAGCTTGCCACTTTTTGTTAGGTAAGCCAGACAAAGCGGCTATTTTTGAGCTTGCGGCGTTGCTGGCTTTCTATGATAAGTTTAGCAATTTCAATCACATCCAATTCATAGCTGGGATTAGAAAGCTTCCGGCGTTTGGTGATAGACGTGCCTCTTCAAGGTGTTGTCACGGGATTGTGGGAGGCAAAGTCCGATGAAACGCATAGAAATGGGATTCACGCTGATTGAGTTGCTGATTGTGATTGCCATCATTTTGGTGATTGCCGCCATCGCCATTCCCAATCTGTTGCACTCGCGGATTGCGGCCAATCAGGCCTCGGCCGTCAGTTCGCTGCGAACGTTGACCACCGCCGAAGTGACTTACGCCACCACTTACAACAGCGGTTACAGCGAACAGCTCTCCTACCTTGGCCCTCCCTCTCCGGCCAGCACGCAGCCGAACGCAACGGCCGCTGGCCTGGTGGACAGCTTGTTGGCTGGTTCTGGCGACACGTCGGAAAAAAGCGGCTATCTGATAACCTATTCGCCGGGCACGGTTTCAGGTGGGAAAATTGTCGGCTTCGTCATCCATGCTGACCCCATCACGCGCGGCATCACCGGCTACAATTCCTATTATGTTGATGAGTCGGGAGTTATCCGGGAGAACACCAGCGGCACTCAGGCCACTTCCGCAGATTCGCCGCTCGGGGGATAACTTGCGCCGGATGAGCAACCCTTCTGACCGACATGGCCTCAATCCGGGCCACCTATGAAGCCTCGGCCTGCGTCCCTAATTATTTTTTTTGTCCGCTCGCTTTTTCCCTGTCTGCAAAATCTCCTCCGGCAGCAAGGTCGGAACAGGTGACGTGAATTCCGCGTGTAAGGGAGGCGAACCGCGAGCTGGCCAAGTAAGACCTGAAAGGCTTGGATGTGACCAAAAAGCCCGTGTCGTTAGTTGCGGTTTGAAACGGCGCGAACCGATTTGCCATCTGAAAGAAAACGACTGCCGGCAACTCCGTGAAGGCAGTTCGCACACAAGGTTTGTGAATCTCCGCGGGAAGAAAGCTTCCACCGTGCCACACCGACACCCCTCGGTTTGCGTTGGGCCCTTGATAAGCCAATGCCATTTGCCCTAGCCCGACGAGCACTTACAAATGTTCAAAGGTCGTGCATACAAACTCGAATGATTCACACCAGGTTCCGAACTTTAGGATTTGCAGCTCTGCAGATGGAGCCAGTTTCCACCTGACAAAATGGGGCGAATGGGACACTCCGCGTGCGCCATCTATCCATGTGTTCTGGCCAGGAGCTTACGGTGAGGTGTTGCTAGCGTCCCGCTAACAGGCTGAAGTATCGTCCCACAGCCTCAATACCTCGATAAAAGTTGGGCAGGTGGAACTTCTCATTGGGGGAGTGAAGCCGGTCATCCGGTAAGCCAAAGCCCATCATCACCGTGGGCACGCCCAGGTGCTTCTGGAATAGCCCCACCACAGGAATTGACCCCCCTGCCCGAATGTACACGGTCTTTTGACCAAACACTTGCGCAAGCGCCTCCGCGGCCGCTTCAATGAAGCGGTTGTCTGTTTTCACGAGGGAGGCCGGCGCAGCCGACAGGACCCGCACGGTGGTGCGGATGCCCGGCGGAGTCAAGCGTTTGACCGCCGAGCGAAATTGTCGAATGACCTCCGTCGGCCGCATGTCGGGAACAAGGCGCATACTTACCTTGGCCCTGGCCACCGCCGGGATGACGGTCTTGGCTCCCTCGCCTGTAAATCCGCCGGCAATCCCGTGAACCTCGAGCGTGGGCCGCGCCCAAAGCCGCTCCAGAACAGAGTAGCCTTTTTCCCCTACTAACGCTGAGGAACCTATTTCCTTTCTCAAAAAAGTCCTCTCGTTGAATGGCAGCCGCTTCCACGCGTCGAGTTCCGCACGGCTTGGGCGTTGAACGCGACGATAGAAGCCGGGAATGAGAATCCTGCCGTCGCTCCTCTTCAGCGCAGCCAGAATTTCCGCCAGCGCCTGGATCGGGTTGGGAGCCGCGCCGCCGTAGAGACCGGAGTGAAGGTCTTGCGCCGCTCCACGCGCTTCAATCTCGGTATAAACCAGCCCGCGCAAGCCTGTTGTGAGCGTCGGAAGCTCCGGAGCAAACATTTCGGTATCGCAAACCAGCGCGGCGTCGCATTGGAGCTGGGGCGGACGGGTTGCGAGGTATTGCTCGATATGGGCTCCGCCGACTTCCTCTTCTCCCTCGATTAAGAACTTGATGTTGATCGGCAGTCGGCCGGTGGCTTGCAGAAAACCTTCAACGGCTTTAAGAAGAATATACGTTTGTCCTTTGTCATCGGAAGCCCCGCGGGCGAACAAGTCCTCCCCACGAACTGTCGGCTCAAAAGGTGGTGAGAGCCATTCTTCGAGCGGCGCGGGCGGTTGCACATCGTAGTGGCCGTAAAGCAACAATGTCGGCTGACCGGCAGCTCCTGTCCACTCGCCATAAACGAGCGGATTCTGCCCAGCCGCGCCTTCGATCAACTCGGCTTTGTCGAGCCCCATCGCCCGAAATTCTTCTGCGACAACTTCAGCGGCTCGCCGCACATCCGACTTGTGTTCAGGAAGCGTGCTGATGCTGGGAATTTTGAGCCACTCCTTGAGACCTGCCAGAAATTTTTCACGATTCGCTTTGTAGTACTCAAAAGGATCCATCGTTAGCCTCCGGAAAAGGGCATCATATCGCAGCTTGGTAATAGTTGATATGCCCCTGCGGGCGCGCCTCAACACAGCAGAAGCATGACCGCACGCAAACTGGGCGAACCGCCATCAGCATTAAGACCGTCTTGGGCGCTGTTGACATTTTCTGAAGACATTGCGACGCCCGCCCCACCCAGCGCAACTTCCCCGTGGGCTCGCGCACCCGAATTCCTCGGAGGAAGCGAAAAGACCTACGGGGCTTCTAACTGGTTTTGAACAATCCACGCAACCGCGCCAGATCCAACTCCTCAAAGCTTTTCACGGCCAGGTGAGCGCGGGTCGCGCGCAGCTCCTTCATCGGAAACGTTGAGCCGATGGCGACGCACTTCATTCCGGCGCGCACCACCGCCTCGATGCCGGGAAACGAATCCTCGAATGCCACCGCCTCTTCAGGCTTGACGCCCAGCTTCGCCGCCGCCTTCAGGTAAATCTCCGGATCGGGCTTGGGTTGCCGCACCTCGTCGCCGCTGACCAGGTGGCGGAAATATTTGCGGTAGCCGAGCGCGTCCACCGCGAACTCGATGTTTTTCGAAATCGCAGAAGAAGCGACCGCCATGGGAATTCCGGCGGCGTGGATTTCGCGGATCAGCCGGTCGAGCCCGGGAAGCGGTCGGGCGTAAGGTCGAAACGCTTTGCGGAACATCGCCTCGACTTCTTCGCTCAACCGTCGCGTTTCTTCCGGCGTGACCTCCGGCCCGAAAAAATGGCGGATCAGCGTGTCGTTGCGCTGGCCGAGGATGGCCTCGGGCAGTTCCGCTTCGTTAAAAGGGATGCGGTGCTGGCGTAAAAAATCAGCCCATTTCTGAAGGTGAAAGGGATTGCTGTCAATCAGCACGCCGTCCATGTCAAAGATGGCCGCGGCGGGCAATTCGGTTGGGTTCGGCATGTCTCTCCGTGTGCCGTGAGGAGTAATGAATTTTGAATTATGCCGGATGATCGCTAAAACCGGAAGCCAACAGTCGGGCTCTTCAAGCGGGAATGAGCTTGGCCATCCTCTCGATCTCGATGGACCGAGACCACGATGGAACCGCGGCCGCCGTTCAGTGGTCTCCCGTTTGCGCGATGCCGCTTTCGATCACGTCGCTCACGCGGTCCACTTCCAGTTCCATGTCGCCGTTCGAGTCCACGCGGAATGCGGGGGCGAACCGCGCGCCCCACAACAGTTCGTCGTAACGGTAGGAAGCGCGAGCGTGAACCGTCTGGCTGGAAATGTCATCAGTGCCCTTGATCAAAATCAAAAACTCCGCCTGCCATCGCTCCAGATCTTCCGCTGTCTTCCCGTAGAGAGGACTTTCGGCGTCAATTGGGTGGACCACCGTCCACGTCACAGCCAGGAACAACACGCTGTCGCGTTCGAGCCTCAGCCGTGTGTATTTTCTTTGCAGGCTTCCATCCATATGCTCGACCGTCATCAGCAGCATCTGCGCCTGGACTTCCATCAGGTTGCTGACGCCGCGATTGACAATGCGGAACTGCAGGCTGGTTCCGCCGTCGTACGGCGCCACCAGCATCGCGCGGCTGAATCCGATGCGCGCTTTCGGACGGGAAAGCCTCGCCACCAAAAAGCCCGTCGCCACCGCGAAACCCATCAGCCCCACCATGGATTCAAACGACGCGATCAGGTTCGCGAGCGTTGTCACGGGATACATCGTCCCGTAGCCGACCGTGGTCAGCGTCTGCGAGCTGAAAAAGAAAGCGTTCAGGAAGCGACCGAGCGCCGTCGCCGCCTGGGCGCCGTGAAGCTGGCCAACCCCGATGGCGCAATAAATCAGCGCGAAAATCACGTCCAAGCCCACCAGCCCGCCGAACAATATCGCCACCAGCGCGTGCCACGGCCGGTTGATCATGAAAATGAACGGGTGAATGTCCCGCCACGTCGTGCCGCGCCGCCGGATGTTGAACTCGCCGTCCTTGCGTAGCACTCGCC
>JAKASC010000114.1 GCA_021828245.1 Acidobacteriota bacterium | reverse complement strand
TCGAGCGGCCACATCCACATGGATCGCAAATATGAATCCATCGAGGTGAGCACAGCGACCTCGTTTACCTACCCCAAAGGCTTTCTGAATTGCGAGATTTTTGGCCGCGTGCGCGGCGCTTTTCCTTTCTGTCTAGAAGATTTTCTCTATTCGATTCTCGAAGACCGCCCGCCCCAGGTGACGGCCTTGGATGGCCGGCAGGTGACTGCCGTCCTCGAAGCCATTCACCGATCACTCGAAACCGGCCACACGGAGCCGGTGGCGCCCTTGCCAGCGGACCTGGCTACCCCTTATGCGCGGAAGTGATCTAACGGTTCTCCTGGCCTACGGAGCCACGATGGTGGCGGTGGGCCTGGCTTGCGCGCGCGGCATGAAGTCGCTCGACCTTTATTTTGCGGGCGGCAAACAATTGTCATGGTGGATGGGCGGTGTCTCTTTTGTCATGTCGTATGTGAGCGCACTTTCGATTGTGGTCTATGCCGGGCTCGGCTACCAATATGGCTTGGTCGCGCTGACTTTGTATTGGACCACGGTGCCCGCCACGCTCCTGATTACGGTGCTGCTCGCCCGACGCTGGCGGCGGGCCGGTATCATCACGCCTGTCGAATTTCTGGAGGCCCGATTCTCTCCCGCCGTCCGCCAAGTCTTCGCGTGGTCGGGGGTGCCGCTGAAGCTGATTGACGACGGCCTGAAAATCGTGGCGATCGGCATTTTTGTTTCCATGGGGCTCCACATTTCGCCCGCCCGAGCCATGGTGGCCGTCGGCTTGATTGCGCTCGTGTACACGATGCTGGGAGGGTTGTGGGCCGTGGTCATCGCCGATTTTGCGCAATTCGTTTTGGTCGGAACCGCCGTCGCCTTGCTGCTGCCCCTGACGCTCGATCGCGCCGGCGGATGGCGGCACTTCCTGCTTTCCGCTCCGCCGGGCTTTTTGCGTCCCGTGAACGGACCTTTTCACTGGGGCTATGTGGGCGCTTTTCTTGTGCTGAGCGGCTTGTCTTTGTCCGGGAATTGGTCTCTGATTCAGAAATTTTACTCGGCGCGAAGCGACACCGAATCACGACGGGTCGGTTGGCTGGCAAGCGCAATCTTTTTTCTCCTGCCGCCGGCATGGATTTTAACGGGGATGTTCGCCCGCGTGTTTATTTCGCCGCGCGGCCTGGACCCGCAGACGATTTACGCTCGTGTCGGCCTGATGTTGCTTCCGCCGGGAATGTTTGGTTTGATGGTGGCGGCGTTGTTCGCCGCCACCATGTCGGTGCTCTCATCCGGCTACAACGTGACCGCGGCGGTGGTTACGGTGGATATTCATCAACGGTGGATTCACCCGAAGGCCAGCCAGCGAGAGTTGATGGTCGTGGGGCGCGTGGTCACCGTGCTCGCGGCCGCCGCGGCGCTCGCCATCGGCCTAGCCGTTACCTATTTCCATTGGACGATTTTTAATGCCATGGTCACGGCCTTCGGTTTCTTTTTGCCGCCGACGGTATTGCCGGTGCTGGGCGGTTTGCTGAGCGAACGGCTTTCGGCGGCTGGGGCGCTGGTGGGCTTTTTGATCGGCATTGCGGCGGGGCTTGTTTTCCTCATCTACCAATGGATGGTTCCACCCGCTCACCCGGCCTCTTACCAAGCCCTCAGCATTGTCGTGCCGGCATTGATTACGGCCTTGGTATTGGTGCTCGCCGCGCGGCGTTTTCCCTCGCTCGGAGAAGAACAACAACGGGCGGGAGACTTCTGGGCCCGCTTGCATCGAACCGCGCAACAATCGCCCCGCTCGGCCACGCATCCGGCTTCCATTGCGGGTATTGTAATCCTGGTGATGGGGTTGGTGTTGTTGGTTTTAGGTTGGGTGGTTATCCGTCAGCCGCTCGCCTGGCTGACGCCCGCGACAGGAGCTTTCTTCACAGCTATTGGCGCGGGCATGATCGTGGGCTCGCGAAAGCACGCAAAATCCAACTCGACACTTCCCTCCGCATGAGCCTTGCTCGCCAACTCCGCTCGCTCCGCTTGGTGGTGGTCGTTGATGGCGGCGCCACGCGGACACGGGCTTGCGTGGCCGACCTTGACGGCCAAATTTATGGGCAAGGCGAAGCGGGGCCGGGCAATGCGTTTGCCGTCGGCTTGAAAGTCGCAGCGGACAATTTGCAGTTGGCCGTGCGGGGCGCGATTCGTGCCGGCCGCATTACGCCTTCCGACATCCGAGTTGCGGTGGCCGGTCTTGCCAGCGTCGGCGGTCTGGGTGAAGACGCCGCGCCTTTCTTCAAGCAGCTCCGCCGGCTGTTGCCGAAAGCCCGCATCAGTCTCTGCGGCGACATGCGCATTGCGCTGGAAGGGGCCTTGGTGGGAGAGCCGGGCGTGGTGATTGTCAGTGGTACAGGCTCGGTGGTCTTTGGCCGCAATGAGCACGGAGCTACGGTGAAGGTCGGCGGCTGGGGAGCTTGGATGGGTGATGAAGGCAGTGCGCAATGGATAGGACGGGAAGGTCTGCGGCGTGCCGCTCATGCCGTGGACGGCACGGGCCCGCCGACCGAACTCGTGCGTGCCATCGAGCGCCACTTCCGCGTTCGATCCTTTGGCCGCATCGTGCCATTGATTTATCGTGCCCCTTCGCCCGCAAGCTTGGGCCAACTGGCGCCCCGCGTGGCAGCGTGCGCACGGCAAGGCGACCGCGTGGCGCAGCAGATTCTGCGCCAAGCCGGAGAAATGTTGGCTCTGCAGGCCGCAAGCGCCGTGCGGCGTCTGCAATTGACAAGGCCGCGGGTGAGCTATCAAGGCTCTGTACTGCGCGGTGAAGCGCGAGTGCGACGCGCCTTGAAACGGTGTCTTCGCCGGTTGGTTCCGGACGCACAATTCGTTGCGCCCTGCCTTCCCCCGATGGGCGGCGCCTGGCTGATGGCGGCAAAACTCGTCGGGATTGTTCCTAGCCAAGCGGCGCTCCGAGCTTTCCGCCGGCACTACCATGACTGATTTGCTGGTTGGCTGGGCCAAAACGGAAATCACGCCGCCGCTCGGATATCCGATGGCCGGCTACGTTCGTCGGCAGGGTCCTGCCACCGGCGTGTTAGATCCGCTGTTTGCGCGCGTGTTGGTTCTTCGTTCCGGCTCCGTCACTGCCGCGCTGGTTATTGCCGACCTGCTGCTTATTTCCAACCGTTGGGCTCATGAGCTACGCGTCAGCATCGCTCAAAAACTGAAGATTCCCCGGCGAAACGTCATCGTTGCCGCCACCCACACGCATTCGGGGCCTTGGGTGGATACTTCTCCGTTTGACTTTGCAGCTCCGGGCTCGCGGCCGCGCGGTTCCTATCTCCGCGAACTTAATCGAAAGATACTTGGTGTTGCTCTCGCCGCCAGGGAGCACGCTGCTCCTGTTGAGTTAAGCTTTGCTCGAACCTGGATTACGGGTGTTGCTTCAGATCGCAACCACCCCCAACGTCATCGCGCCCAGCCTTTCTTCCAGCTTCGATTCAGGAGCGCGACGGAAGAAGCCCTTTTCGGGGTGTATGGGTGCCATTCCACCGTGCTCGGGTATTCCAACCGGCTCTTTTCGGGTGATCTTTTGGGCAGCGTCGCGCGGCGCCTTGAGCGCGCGTATTCTTTCGCGGCGGTCGGCGTGGGCGCGGCCGCCAACATCAGCACTCGCTTCACCCGACGGAACCAGACGGCGTCCGAGGTTGAACGTCTTGCGACCCTTATCGCGCGTCAGGCGCTTGCGGCACGCTTTCGGTCAGAGCTTGCGGACGTGCTCGGAATAACCGAAAAGAAGGTGCGCCTTCCCTTGAAAAATCTAATAGGCAATTTTTCGCTCCGCCGCTCCGTGCGCCTACCGCAGCGACTGCGGGAAGCGGCTGAAGAGGCGGAGCACAATCTCCGGCAGTTGCGCAACTCATCGGAGTTTCGGCGAGGTGTTGCCTCGGTGGCGGTGACGCAGGTGGATTTTGGAAGCTTCGGCTTGCTCGCTTGCCCGGCCGAAATCAGCTTCGAGAGCGGCGAGCGCCTCTGGAAAGACGCCAAAGTGATTCCTTGGTGCTGTGCCAACGGCTACTGGGGTTATTTGCCTGGTCGCCACGCCTCAAGCGAGGACTATGAGGTTATTTCGTCTCCTTTTTCACCGATGGCCGAGCCGGTTTTGCGCGAGGCGGTGTTGACCATGAAGTCGTTCCACTAGGAATCCTTCGGGGTTTGGGTGAGGCGAAGGCTGTCGGATCGAGAGCTTCTCCGCATTTACCCGCCAGGGCTTCGGAGCCACCCGCGTTATAGCTTTTGGTGATCTGGAGCAGTGGGTCGTTCGGGTCCAACGAAAGCTCCCAGACCACCACGCCGTCGGAATATCGGCAAGCATTCTGCATGGAGCCCATGAAGGCGCGAACCGTCGGTTCGCCTTCCTGGTGCCAGGAGGTCGGGGCGGCATAGACACCCGCATAGACCGGAAATCGCTTGCCGACAACGGCTCGGGCATTTTCAAGAAAGGAAGCCAGACCAAGACCGCGCTCCAGGTTCATCCACCAGAACCACACACCATCCACCGCGCCTTGGAGATAAGCGGCAGTCTTGTTGTCCAAGTCATAAACCGTAGGCACAAAGAGAAAGCGCGGATTGATTCTTTGCTTGGCCTGATAGAGTTGAAGCAAATAAGCACGCGTGAACAGCTTTCGGTTAAAACCGACCAGCATATCGTCAATGTTCACGCCGCGCAGATGAGGGTAGCGGAGGGAAAGCGTCGCCAAAACCTGAAACCATTTGAGGTAATCGGTATCGTAGGGGCGAGAATCACCGCCTTCGGTCGGCGGTATCAGGATGGCCCACACGTCAATCTGAGCCGCCTGGGCAGCTTGCAGAAATTTCTGGAAATTTGCCCAGTCGGTGGGCGGCTGCGCTCCAATGGGCAACGCCGCGCAACGGAAATGGAAATCGCGGAGCAAAAGGATAGTTTCGGAAACATTCAAGGCGTGGTCGCGGGTTTCGATGGGATGGAACAAAGCGCACGGCGACGATCCCAAAGCATGCCACACCTTGACGGTTGCGCCGCTTGTCGTGGCGGGCTGAGCGGCAGCATTCCGCGAAATCCATCCCAGACACGTTCCCATGGCCAGTGCTACGACAAAGAGCCTCAGCATGGTTGGAATCTCCTACGATTTCGTCGGCGTTTCAGCCGCGCTTGAACGATAGAAGCGGATACGTTCGCGATAGGGAGCGAGAAGCCGTTCGAGGTTTTGGATTTCGCCTTGATTGACGTTGGCGCTGACAAAAACGGCGGGAGGTTTTTTTCGCTCGGCCAAGCGGTGCGCCGCATCTATAAAACTTGCATGGAGCAGGGCAGCGCCCACAATGGTGGAGAGCGGGCCCATCGGGGCCTCGATGCCGGGCACGCGGATGGCGGCATCTCCCACCGGGCAGCAGTTGTCGAGCACGGCGTCAGCCACCTCGAACAAGCGAAGGCCGCTCGGATGCCGCGAGGCCGCGGCTCGCGATTGCTCGAGATTGGTTAAAGCGACCACCTTCATGCCGGCGTGCCTCATTCGCAGCGCCATTTCCACCGGCAGCGCATTGCGTCCTGAATTGGAGATGACGCAGCCTGCGTCGCCGCGTTGAAAGTTCGCCTGACGGGCCAACTCCTCGGCGGCCGTAATGCTCCGCTCGAAAGTCGTGCTCTCGATAGCCCCGCGCTCGAAACCCAGCCGAGGGTCAAGAATCGGATTCACAGCCACCAAGCCGCCCGCCCGATAAAAAACTTCCTGAGCTAATAAGCCTGAGTGTCCTGTGCCGAAGGCGTGAATGATGCCGCCGCGCTCCAAGGCTTCGGCCCATAGTGCGCCGACCGTGGCAATTTCTTCACGGCGGATCCGCTTGAGCGTTACGTGCAATGTGGCGAGGTACGCTGAAACGGGGTCGTCGGGTAGCAAGGTCATATTCGAGAAGATGAGGATAGTTCATGCCACGCGAAGGTTCAACAGAGATTTGACCTGTTCGCCACAGAAGTGACGCCGGGTTGGTCTCGCCGCGGTTGACCCATCCCGATACGTTCCCTTTCACCGAGAAGTCTTTTCCTATATACTCGCGTGCCGGGTGTTTCAACGAAGGTTTTCCTGACATGAAGCTACGGACGCTCAAGGCGCCAAGATAAAAATCGGAGGGATGGGTGGGCGGCTCGAAGTTCCCAGCTTCGACGTCAACCTGGAAAAACGGAAGCGCGCACGGCCGAAAAGATATACGGCGCGCCGACGCCTTCTCAGCTTTCGGTCGAGAGGTCGGTCTTCCGATGAGTTTCCGTGTTCGCGTTGGGGCGCGGGGTCGCCCATCGTAGCCCGGCGATGGATCCGGGGCGGTCACGCATAAATTAATTAAAGACGAACAAGTCTAGGCTTCTGTGGCAGCCAAACTCAAACCGGCAACCTATAACCGCTATTTGAAATTCGTGGCGGGGCTGGGTGGATTGCTCTACGGCATTGATGTGGGAATCATCGCCGGGGCTTTGCCCTACTTGGAAGCGACCTCTGGGCTGAACGCCGGACAGATTTCATTCGTCGTCGCGGCGGTGCTCTTGGGCACCGTGATTTCCACCCTGTTTGCCGGCCTCCTGGCAGACCGGATGGGGCGCAAGCGGCTGATGATTCTCAGTGGCATGCTCTTCGCCGTCAGCATTCCGGTCATTGCCCTTTCGCACAGCTATGAGGCGCTGATTCTGGGACGATTGTGCCAAGGAATCAGCGCCGGCCTGATCGGCGTGGTGGTGCCGTTGTATCTGGCCGAGTGTCTGTCGCCGGAGGACCGAGGCCAGGGCACGGCCATGTTCCAATGGCTGCTCACCATCGGGATCGTCGCGGCGGCCGCCGTCGGCATGTATTTCAGTCTGCGAGTGGAGGAAGTTGCCAAGCTCGGCAATCCCGCCTTGCTGTTCGCGTACAAGGACCACGCCTGGCGCAGCATCTTCTGGGTTTCCTTGCCCCCTGGCCTGCTCTTCGTGCTGGGCGGCTTGGCGGTGGGGGAATCGCCGCGCTGGCTGTTTCGCCGGGGCCAAAAGCAACTCGCCCTGGAGTCGCTCCTGCGATCGCGCTCGCCCGAAAAGGCGGAGCTTGAACTGGAGGAAATGGAAAATACTCAGGCCGCGGAAAAGGCGGCGGCAGCGGGAAGGCGCGCGGCCGAGTCCTTGCTGCAACGGAAATATGTCCTACCGTTCCTCATCGCCTGCTTGATTCTCGCCCTGAACCAAACGACGGGCATCAATTCGATTATAGGCTACAACACAGCCATCCTGATTCAGAGCGGCTTGTCGGACGTCCAAGCGCACTGGGGTTACATTCTCTTTACCGTGGTTCAGGCGCTCGCCACCGTCGTCGGCGTGCTATTGGTGGACCGGAAAGGGCGCAAATTTCTGCTCTCGCTGGGCACAGCGGGCGTCGTGGCGTCGTTGCTCGCCACAGCCTACTTGTTCCATCGCGTCGAACACTATCGCGTGGATGTGCGCCAGGCCGTCCAAGTGATGGTCAACGGCCAATCAAGTCTGGAAT
>JAKASC010000113.1 GCA_021828245.1 Acidobacteriota bacterium | reverse complement strand
TGTCAAAATCCAACTTCGCGCAAGTTGAAATTGTTCTATCTATCTCATTGGGAATACGTGGGTTATACCCTAATTTCCATGCGATTACAGCAAGTCGTTTGTTTTCAACTTACGAATTCGGGATTCATCGCTGTTAGCGTGGGAGGTTCAATTGAAACGGTGGGACAAGCCAGACAAACGAGATAGTTTCTTTTCAAGGGCTTTGCTGCCTTGACAAGAGGATGGAAACAAGGCAAAGCTGGGATTTATGCACCATATTCCGCACGTTTTCATATCAGTAAAGGGCCTCATTTTCCTGTCATTTCTTGCGTTTCTCGTGGTGGGGCAGATTTTCTGGGTTATTAAGGCTCGCCGGTGGAAAGAGCGGGTGTTGCGGAACGCCACTCTTAAGCGCGTACTGGACGTTCTAGGGTTGGTCGCATACGTGGCTTATTTCATCTACGGCTTCGGTGCTCTTCGCTATAAACCGAGCCCTACGCGGCTGACGCTCAGCGCTGCCCTGCTCCAGGGACCGCTGCTGTGGTGGATTTTTGGCTCGACGGTGGGGTTTGCTCTCTATATTCTGGTGCGGGCCGGCTGGATGATGGCTCGCTTGGGCGGGCGGTGGCTCGCGGCGCGGCCTGACGGCCACGGACAAAGGCCGAATTTCAAATCACGGATTGCAGAAAGCAGCGACATCACGCCGCCTGGCCGCGAGCAAAACCAAATTTCAACGTTTCCGAATGCGCAGCCCATCGCCGCAGACCCGCCGGCTCCACTATCGCGTCGCGAGTTTTTTGCCACTGCCTTTGGCGCCGTTCCGTTCGTAGCGGGAGCATACGGTTTTCTCTATGAGCGGGTGGACGTTGAAACCACCACGCAGCGTATCGTCTTGCCTCATCTTCCCCGCGCGTTTGAAGGATTCCGCATCCTGCAGCTTTCGGACCTGCACATTGGGCCGTTTATGAGCGGGCGGAAAATTCGCAAAGTCGTTGAGATGGCCAACCGGCTGAAGCCGGACCTCATCGCTTTAACCGGCGACTATGTCACCTGGGACGCTTCGACTCAGTACGCCGTTGTGGACGCACTCTCCGAATTGCGCGCGCCCCACGGCGTTCTCGGCTGCCTCGGCAATCATGAAATCTATACGCACACACAAGCGTCTATAACGCGGCTCTTCGCATCGCGAGGGTTTCGCATCCTGCGCCAGGAACAGGCGCTGGTCGAGGAGGGGCAGGACGCGCTGAACGTGATTGGCGTGGATTACGAAAGCCGTGAACGATTCGGAAGGTTTACCGCGGGCTATGTGACGACTTATCTCACTGGCGTCGATCGCCTGATGCGACCGGGAGCTGTCAACATCCTGCTCAGCCACAACCCCAACACGTTTGATCGTGCTGCTGAGCTGGGCATTGACCTGAGCCTGGCGGGGCACACCCACGGCGGGCAAATCTCGTTGGAGCTCGCGAGCGTTAACATCTCTCCGGCGCGCCTGGTGACCCCTTACGTCCGCGGATGGTTCCACAGGCGGAGCGGGCAACTCTACGTGAACCGTGGCATTGGGACGATCGCACTTCCCATCCGGCTCGGCGCCCCACCTGAAATCACCGTCTACCAGCTTACGCGACGAACATGAATACAGAAGGCGAATCGCGCGAAGGCCGCTGGCGCCAGCACACGCAGGCGGGCGCCCACGCCTACGCCCAGGCGGACTATGCGCGCGCCGAGCGCGAATTTCGCGCCGCCCTCGAAGAATCGAAGCTTCTCGGCGGCAGCCACCGCGTGGCGACGCTGAACGATCTGGGCGAAGCCTGCCGCGCGCAAGGAAAATACTCCGAGGCGGAGCCGCTGCTTCTTCAGGCTCTGAGTGATGGAGAAGAGGCTTTTGGGGCACAGGCCGTTTCGGTGGCGCACACGCACCACAACCTCGCTGCGCTTTATGCCGCGCAGGAGAACTTTGAGGCGGCTGAAGCTCACTGCCGGAAGGCGCTTGAGATTGAGGAACGCAACAACGGCACCGAAGACCCCGCGCTCGCCGCGAGCTTCAGTAATCTTGCGCTGGTGCTTAAGGCCCGGGGGCAACTCGCCGAGGCTTTGGAAGTTTCCCAGCGCGCATTGCGATTGTGGCAAAGGGCATCGAAAGACCTGCCAGCGGCCACGGCGCTGAACAATATGGGCGTCATCTGCTGCGCGCAGGGAAAGATGGCGGAAGCCGAAAGCCTGCTGAAAAAGGCGCTTGAGATGAAGGAAAAGGTGCTCGGCCCTGCTCATCCGGAAGTTGCCGCAATTCTCAGCAACCTCGCGGGAGTTTACGAGGCGCGAGAACGGTTCGTCGAAGCCAGGCCACTGATCGAGCGGCTGATCGACGCCGATGAGGGGTCACTCGGCGCTGAGCATCCTCAATTAGCGGAGGATTGGAGTCGCCTCGCCCGAACGATGGAAGCCGCTGGAAAACGGGCCGACGCAGACGCACTTTATCGCAAAGCCGCTGGCGTTCGTGAAGGAGCATCAGAAAGGCCTCCAGCCGCCGCACGAGAGGATGTGCTTGCGGCGGGCAAGCTTGAAAGTCTATCCGGGGATGCGGTCCCGGTCGCTGCTGCCGAGGCTCCGGGTCCGCAGCCTGAGAAGATGGCTGGAGCGTTCCAGTTCCTGGCCGTTCACGGCCTTCCCGGCCAACTTGCCAATCTGCCGGCGGCGCGAAATCTCGCCGAAATGGCGGAGCAGTGCATCGAGCAAGAGAAATTCCGGGAGGCAGAAGCGCTCTATGAGGGCATTTTGGCGCTTGAAGCGCCCGTGCAAGGAGCACAGGGTCTCGCCGTGGCGGCCGCAATGAACAATCTGGGACGCATCTACGAGGCACTCGGGCGCCCGGAGCAGGCTGCTCGACTGTTCCAGTGCTCCGTAGCGACGGCGCTAAGCTCGGGCACTTCAGCGACCGCTTACGTTGCTGTGGCCTTAAATAATCTGGCCGCCATAAGCGCCGTGAGCGAACGCTTTGCAGAAGCCGAGGCGCTGTGTGAACAATCACTGCACATCCACGAAACCGGCGGACTTCCGGAGGGTCCCGTCTACGAGACCATCCGGACAAACCTCGCTCGCATTTATCAAGCTCGGAAATAACTCAGCGATCTTTGTCCGCGGGCGTGAACGTCCACGCTGTTTCTCCAGGGTGCCCTAGCCTCTCGGCTCGGGACAGGTTCCCAACCACGCTGCCGCCTTGCGGCTCCACTCCTCCTTCACTGTTCTAAGTGCGGGCTTTTGGGAATGAAGCTCAACCAACCCTCGTTCCCCTCCTTTGCAAAGAGGGGAAGATAAGGGGTGGTTTGCTGGGCTGACTTGTGCTCATACGCAACCCAGCCTTATTCTCCGCCGCCCGGCGAGATCACCACAAACATCGGGTAACCCTGACGGAGCACGCGAAGCAGCGTCTGGCCCTTAGCCTCGGCGGCAAGACGGTTGAAGTCGCTGACGTTGGCGACGGGCTGGCGGTTGATGTCTTCAATGACATCACCCTGCGTCAGCGTCCCAGCGGCGGGGCTATCCTGGCTGACGCCTGTAACGACGACGCCGCGCGCGCCCTCCGGCAGGTTCAACTGACTGCGAATGTCCGGCGTCAGGTTCTGCACGGAGACTCCATAGAGCGCGCTAGCTCTTGGAGTCTGACTGGGGCCGCCCGGTCCAAGCTGCGCAATATTGGAAGGCAGCGTACCCAGGGTCAGATGCAGCGTGAGCGGCTTGCCATTTCTCAGGACGCCGACACCCACTTGCGTGCCCGGATTCATGGAAGCAACGTTGTAACGCAAACTGTCGGCCGAGGTAACCTTCTGGCCGTTCAAAGTCCGAATCACGTCTCCAGCCTTGAAGCCTGCCTTGGCCGCGGGTGAGCTGGGTTCCACGCTTTGCACCAGTGCGCCGTTCATGTCCGGCACGTCAAATTGCTTGGCCAGCCCTGGGCTGAGGTTGCTGATTCGAATCCCCATGTAGCCACGGGCCACCTTGCCGGTCTTGATGAGGTCGTTCATCACGTGCTTGACGGTGTTCGACGGGATGGCGAAGCCAATGCCGATGAACCCTCCCTGGCCACCGGGCCCCGATTCATTGCTTACGATTGCGGTGTTGATTCCGATGACTTGGCCGTGGATGTTCACCAGTGCGCCGCCTGAGTTGCCGGGATTGATGGCGGCGTCAGTCTGAATGAAATTCTGGTAATGCTCAATGTCCGGATTCGTGCGGCCCAACGCGCTGACAATGCCCTTGGTCACCGTGAAATCCAACCCGAACGGATTGCCAAACGCCATGACGATGTCGCCCACTTTGAGCGTCGAAGAATTGCCAAAAGGAGCCGTAGGCAAATCATGAGCGTTGATCTTCACCACGGCGATGTCAGACATCGGGTCGGCACCCACGACTTTGCCCTTGAATACTCGTTTGTCAAGCAGTTGCACCTGGATGTCCGTGGCGTGGCGGATGACGTGGTTGTTGGTGATGATGTAGCCGTCGGGCGAAACGATGACTCCGCTGCCCAGCGCGTGCAATTTTTGTTGTTGTGGAACGTTCGGAAACATATTCCCGAAGAACTGGCGAAAGAGAGGATCGTTAAAGAACGGCGACTGCTGCGTCTTAATGACTTGCGTTGTCTGAATGCTCACAATCGCGGGTTTGATGGAGTCCGCGATGCGCTCGTAAGCCCTGTTTTGCATGGCGAGTGACTGGATGTCCGCCCCGTCCAGGCCGGCGCCATCGGCCAACACAAACCGGCTCGTACTGTGATCGAAGTGCAGGATCGCGGAGGCGGCCAGCAGAAGTACGCCGATGCAGGTCAGGCTCAGGCCGAGCAGATTCTCACGTAAAAACTGTTTGTTGAAGCGACGCATAAAAGATCTCCTCTTCAAATTCGATAAGAGCGCCCAGAAGCTTGCTCAAAAACCTGCAACATTTTCTTCCAGCCCGGAGGTTACAATTGTGAAGGCCGTGCCGCAAAACTCCTCACTACCATAATACTTCACAACTTCCCGTTCTCGAAGTTCTATCGCGCGTGAAATGGATGAGTTTGATGTCGAGCCGACCCGGTGCCGCCACAAATGGCCGCGCAAACCCTTTGTTACGCCCTGAGCGGCCAACGCTCATGTGATGCTGCCAAACCGTAGTAAGGTTTGCTAACGGGTTGGGAAAGCGAGGGCTTGGCGGAGATCGGTAGGCTGGAATCTCGCACGCCGGCCAGTTTTCGAGTTAAACTTTACTGGATGCCCTCAATAAGCACAGCCGGTTCAGGCAGTGACGTTATCGTGGTAGGTGGTGGGCTGATCGGGTGCGCGATTGCGCTGCGGCTGGCGCAGCGAAAAGTGCCGGTCAGGGTGTTCGACCGCGGTGAACCCGGAGCGGAGGCCAGCAGTGCCGCTGCGGGAATGATTGCGCCGCAGGGAGAAACCGTGGAACCCGACGGGTTCTTCACGCTTTGCGCCGCGAGCCGGGACCTCTATCCGCGATTTGTCAAGGAGGTTGAGGAGTTGGCGGGGCAAACCGTAGACTTTCACCGCGACGGCGCGCTGCTCGTCGCCCTGGACGAAGCGGAGGCGAAAGATCTCGAGCGGATCTACTGCGGTCAGACGCGCGCCGGCCTGCCGGTGGAAAAGCTCAGTGGTGAAGAGGTGCGCCGGCGGTTGCCGCAAATCTCCCCACAAGTTCTTGGCGGGATATTTCTCGCCGGCGATCACTGGCTCAACAACGAGTTGCTAGTTACTGCCTTGCGCCAAGCCTGCCGAAAGTTGGGAGTCATCTTTCACACCCAGAACGAGGTCGCGGGTTTCGAGACGAACGGCGGTCGCGTGGAAAGCATCGAAATCATCAGCGGATCTCGCTCTGCGCCGATCAGGTATTCGGCCAGTCATTTTGTGCTGGCGGCCGGCGCGTGGTCATCCGACATCGCCGCGTCGTTGAACCTGCCGTTGCCCGTTCAGCCGTGCCGGGGTCAGATGGTCGAGTTCGATGGAGCTGCCGGATTCCCGCATATCGTGCGCGCCGGCCATTTCTATTGTGTTCCGCGCGCAGGAGGCAGGTTGGTTGCGGGAAGCACCATGGAATACGCGGGTTACGACAAGGCCGTGACCGCCGGTGGCGTGCTCTCGATTTTAGAGCGGGCGCGGCGGCTTGCACCGGGCGTTACCGAATTGCGCTTCCGGCGCGCCTGGGCAGGACTGCGACCCGACACGCCCGACCATCTCCCCATCCTGGGCTACGGCCCATGGGGTAACCTGGCATTCGCCACCGGACATTTTCGCAATGGTATTCTGCTTGCCCCAGTGACCGCGCAGATCGTTACCGACCTAATCCTCCAGGGCAAGACTTCCCACCCCTTGAAGACCTATTCTCCGCTGCGCTTTCAGTCTTTGCAGCCAGCCCAGGAAACAGGATGACGAAAGAGCGAACGGGCTCTTTCAGCCAAAGGTTGCTTCCGGGCTTTGTGTTTCTTCATGCGTGCCTTTTTTGGACATCCTCGCGGGTTGGCCACGCTTTTCCTGACCGAGTTCTGGGAGCGCTTCAGTTACTACGGGATGGCGGCGCTACTGATTCTGTTCATGACCGCTCCGGTGTCCCAGCGCGGCCTCGGGTTTCCCATTCCAAAAGCCGGAGCGATTTTCGGGATCTACGTCGCTCTCGTTTATCTCGGCGCCTTGCCGGGCGGATGGATCGCGGACCGCGTGCTCGGGCAGCGCAAATCGGTTCTTTACGGCGGGATGATTATCGCCAGCGGCCACTACTGCCTGGCGATTCCAAGCCTCAAGACGTTTTATCCGGGTCTTGGGCTGATTATCACTGGCACCGCTTTGCTGAAACCCAACGTGAGCACGATGGTAGGGCAGCTCTATCCTGCTGGCGACGTACGGCGCGACGCGGGCTTCTCGATTTTTTACATGGGGATTAACATGGGCGCCTTCCTGGCGCCGCTCGGGTGCAGCTATCTGGGCGAAGAGATCAATTGGCACTATGGCTTTGGACTCGCCGGCATCGGAATGACTCTTGGGGTGATTCAATACGTGGCTGGCTGGAAGCACCTGGAAGGCATCGGTCTTCGACCACAAGGAAGAGGTCAGGCCGCTCGCAAGCTCGCGACCGCGCTTGGGATTTTTCTGCTGGCCGTCGCTTCCTGCGCCGCGATGGTAAGAGACGGATGGGTGAAAGTTTCGGCGCAGAGTGTTTCGCGGGCGTTCGCCATCGGGTTGGCCCTGGTGGTGATCGTGATGTTTGGCTGGCTGTTCGCTTCACGCCATTGGACGCGGGTTGAGCGCAGGAGACTGTATGCGGTCTTCGCGTTCTTTCTGGCCTCGAGTCTTTTCTGGTCGATTTTCCAGCAAATGGGTTCTACCCTCAACCTGTTTGCGGAGCGGAATACCAACCGCAGCCTCTTCGGCGGCTTTCCCGCTGGGTGGTTTCAGTCCGAAGAGCCGCTCTTCATCATTCTGCTCGCGCCCGTGTTCGCCTGGCTCTGGGTGCGGCTGGGCAAGCGCGGCCCTTCGACACCAGTGAAATTCGCGGCGGGGCTCATCTTTGCGGGGCTTTCCTTCCTTGCGCTCGTTCCGATCGCTGGCCGGACAGGCAACAGC
>JAKASC010000112.1 GCA_021828245.1 Acidobacteriota bacterium | reverse complement strand
CCTTGGTCGCGCTGGCGGATGTGTCCATGCCGGGCCGGGATGGTTACGAGGTCTGCCAGTTTATCAAGCAGTCGCCCGAACTGAAGCATGTGCCCGTGGCGCTGATTTTCAGCGATGACGATCCCTACGAAGAGGGTCGCGCGGCGCAGGCGGGCGCCGACGGCAGAATCCGCAAGCCATTCGATGCCGAGGAGCTGGTTAAGATTGTGAACCGGTTGGCGGAGCGCGCCGAAGCAGAGGCGGTGGCTCGACCGGTAGCGCCTCCCGCGCCCCGTGTGGCCGAGCTGCACGCACCGGAAGCGGCTTTTCAAGAACCTCCCGAAGCGCCGCCGGTCAGCGAAGCGAACGCCGCCCCGGTGCCGGAAGGGATCGCCTTTGACCAATTCGTGACGGAGGAATCCGCAGAGAGCCCGTTACAAGAGCCGGCCTCGGCGGCGGAGCTGGAACTCGAATTGGGCCCGGCGCCGGCGGGTTTCGAAGAGCCTTTCGCGCCACCGGTTGCCGAAACTGAAAGCGCGCCCATCGTGTCGCCTGAGCCTGCGGCCTCGGTTGAGCCGGAGCTAGTGGAGGGCATTTCCGAAGCGGCGGAAATCGAACACGAAGCAGAGCACGTCCATCCCCACGCCGACGAGCACGCCCACCCGACCTTTTTCCATGCTCCCGAGGAGATTGCGGAACCGGTTCTCTCCGATGCCGAGGAGTTGAGCGTGGCGGAGCCTTCGCTTACAGACTCGGAACCGCAGGCCGCTGAAGTTGCGCCTCCCGCCTCGCAACCCGTGCCCTCTCTCACGCCGGAGGCGGTCGAGGCTATTGACGAAACCCCGATGATTCCTCCCGAAACCGCCGTCCCCCGCCCATTGGAAATTGAGACGGCTGAGCAACCCGAACCCGTTGCCGCCGAGACGCCGCCGGAAGCACCCGCCGAGGGTGATCGAGCGCTCGAGCCACCGGCGATGGTTCCTTCGACGCCGGAAGCTGCTGAAGCCGGTTCCAGTTCGCCGCTCGATTCCCCGCCCGCCGCGGCCGCCGAGTTGCCCGCTGAATCAGCACCCTCGATTGAACCTCAGGAAGCCGCGACAGCGGCCTCCCCGACGCCTCTTGATGCGGACCAAATTCTGGCGGTGGTGCGCCGCGTCGTCATCAAGATGTCGCCTCCTGCCTTGCCCGCCTCCGCCATCGAAGAGGTCACGCGGCGCATTGCGGATGAAGTCATCGCGGAAATGAAGCCTTAGCCGTATTCCCCGGAAACCAACCTGGCAGGCTACTCTAGGCAAGACATCCCCACGAAAATCGTTGTGACGCGAGCGGCCGGCTGTTCAAGAAAATTTATTCCGCACCGGGTTGATTGGCAGGTACAGCTCTTCCAGGTTAGACGTTGGCTCACGGTCGGAGGTTTCAGGAATTAAAAAATTTCTCTTGACACGGTGATGGTGAGGGGCTATAAGTGTGCTCATTCCGAGCGGCTGTTGGGTGGTCGTTTCGGGAACTGGTTCCACTTAGCGTCGAGTCGCATTTGGGTTTTTGGAGGGCGAGGGATAGCTCCTCACTCTGCGGAATGCGCAGGGGACTTAAGCCTCGCGAGCAGCACTAGGGGATGAACTTGAAAGTTTCACAGAGTGGGCAGGCTAGGCTCGCGGGGTCAAGGAAAAAACGACTTAACGCAAGGAGGCAAGTCATGTCGGAGCGCATCACGAAGCGGCTGGGAACGCTTTGCATTCTGGTGGCCGGGGTGGTTGGCGTGGCTTCTGTTCGTCCGGCCAGGGCGCAGGTTCTTTACAGTTCGATTACCGGGACGGTGACCGATCCCTCGGGGGCGGCCGTTCCGGGCGCGACGGTCACGGCAACGCAAGAAGAGACTCACCTGACCCGCACCGCGACCACGGATCCTTCCGGGGGCTACGTCATCACCACGTTGCCTTCGGGAACCTACGACGTAAAAATTTCGGCCAAGGGCTTCAAGACGTTCGCCAGGACGGGCGTGATCGTGCCGTACAATTCCGCCGCCCGCGTGGACGCGAAGCTGACCTTGGGTTCCGTGACCCAGACCGTGCAGGTGACGGGCGCCGCGCCCTTGCTCCAAACTACGCACGCCAACGTCCATCACAACATCACCGCGACGCAAATCGAGAATATCCCCATGCCGCCCGGCAATAACTTTGAGGGGTTATTCCGCGCGGTTCCCGGGCTGATCCCTCCCAACAGCGCCCACTCGATTCCGACGAATCCTTCCCGCGCCCTGCAGTTCTGGTCGAACGGCACGAGCGACCTGGGCAACAGCATTCAGATTGATGGTGTCAGCCAGTGGAACATCTGGGTGCCGGAGAATGCCGCCTACATTCCCTCCTCGGACGCCATCCAGGTAGTGAACGTCAGCACGAACGACTTCAACGTGAACCAAGGTTTCGCGGGTGGAACGGCGGCGAACGTGGAAATCAGGAGCGGCACCAACCAGTTCCATGGCGACGCTTACGAATATCATTATGACAACAAGTTGGAGGCTCTGCCGTTCTTTGCTCCGAGAGAGCACATTACGAGCCAGCCGAAAGACGTTTACAACCAGTTTGGAGAAAGCATCGGCGGACCCATCAAGAGGAACAAGTTGTTCTTCTTCTCGAACGTTGAGTTCACTCGGGACTATACCTTTGCCCACACCACAACGGCTGTCCCGACCCCGGCCATGATCCACGGGGACCTGCGAGGCTTGCTGGGCACCGCGTCGGGCGTGACCAAGCCCAACGGCGATATCATTTACGACCCGACCACCGGCGACGCCAAGGGGAACAACCGCACTCAGATTATGGCTTCGGACAATCCTTCGAGCCCGCTCTATAACGCGCTCTGCATGCCTTCGCAGGCCAACGCGCAGGGCATGTGCGGCAACGTCATTCCGACGGCTCGCATCAGCCCCATCGCGTCCAAGCTGATGGCGATGATGCCGGTGCCCAACATCACGAGCACCAATAACAGCGAAGTCTCCAACAACTACATTTTCAATGCGGATGTTCATTTTAACCGCATCACCACCGACGACAAAATCAACTGGAACGCGACCAACAAATTCACCATGTTTGGACACCTCGGCTACCTCCATTACGATACGCTGAATCCGACAGTCTTCGGCAACACGCTGCAAGGCGACGGGGTGAGCGGTTACATCGGCAATCCGGGCAAGGGCAACGGCCATACCATTACGTTTAGCGTCACCGGCAACTACGTGGCGTCGCCGAATTTGGTGATTGACGGCAACTTCGGCTTCACCCGCATGGTGACGAACTCGCAGCAACTGAACCTTTCAACCAACGAAGGCCAGGTGCTAGGCATTCCGGGCACCAACGGCACACGGCTTTTTGAAGGGAGCACGCCGCAACTCAACATCAGCGGCTTCGGCCTGCTCGGAACGCAGTACAACTTCATGCCTTACTTCCGGAACGACCCGCAGTTTTTCTGGAGCGGTGACGCCAATTGGATCCACGGCAAGCACACCGTCCAATTTGGCGGGGCGTTTATGGATCAACACCTCAACCAGGAGCAGCCGGAGTGGAACGCGGGCGGAACATCGTGGCCGGCCGCCGGCGGCTTCGGTTTTGGCTCCGGCCCTACGCAGTGCGGGAACTGCAGCAGCAGCGGCCACACCAGCTCTTCCAATAACTACAACGATTTTGCCAGTTTCCTCTTGGGCCTCGATAACGGTTGGGGCCGGAACATCCAGGTTCCCAATTTCTTCCACACCGTCACGCACGAGATTGCGCTTTACGTCGGCGACACTTATCAGGTCACTCCCAGGCTGACCGCCACGTATGGGGTTCGGTGGGAATATGATCCTTTCCCGACCCGCGCCGGCACGCCGCGCGGCGTGGAGCTGTATAACTTTTCCACCGGCTTGATGGAAAACTGCGGTGAGGGCGGCATCCCACTCGATTGTGGCGTCAGTGTCAGCAAGAAACAATTTTCGCCGCGGCTCGGGTTGGCCTATCGCGCCCGGCACGGGTTCGTGGTGCGCGCCGGCTATGGCATCACTACCGATCCCTTTAACCTGATTGATGATATTCGAACCAACTATCCTATTCTTATTCCTTTGGCAGAGGGAACGCCCAACTCGCTGACGGCGGCCGGCGTGTTGGATGCAGCCAGCCTACAGAACACCCCTGGAGGCGAATGCACGACTTACCCCTCCTATTGCTTTGGCGCCGGCGGCACGCTCCCCATCGGCATCGTGCCGCCAGCTGTCCTGCCGAGCTTGACCAGCGCCTCCAACCCGATTCCCGGTAACGTCAACCTGGTGACCACGCCCGCCCACCATGTTCAGCGCGCCTACATTCAGTCGTGGAACTTCACGCTTCAGAAGGAACTGCCCGGCGGCTGGGTGGCGCAAGCCGGTTACGTGGCTACGCGGACGGTGAATCTGACGGGTTGGTGGAACTTGAACGCCGGGTATCCGGGCGGCGGGGCGGCCAGCCAACCGTATAACTTTAACGGCAGCAACAAAGCCATCTGCCCCAGCGCCGCCTCGACCGCGCTCGGCTGCCGCACCGGCGCGACTGTGCTCATCACGCCCATCGGGGATATGCACTACGACTCCCTGCAAGCCACGCTGACCCACCACTTCCACCAGGGCTTTGATGTTCACTTGGCTTATACCTGGTCGAAGACCATCGGCGAGGCAGGCGTCAATGATGAGAAAAGCTCGGCCTCCATCGAGAATCCCAAGTACTATTATTTGAACCGAGGTTTGGCCCCATTCGATCGTCCACAGAACTTTGAGGCCGAATTCATCTGGCAACCTCCTTTCGGCGCTGGCCAGCGCTTTGTCCGAACCGGCGTCCCGGCAAAAGTCCTGGGCGGCTGGCAGTTCAGCAGCCTGGTTAGTTCCGTTTCAGGCTCGGTGGTCGGCCTGAGTGCGAGTGGCAGCTCTTTAAATGCTCCGTTCAACTCCCAGCGGCCCGACCGACTGTGCAGCACGATTATCACTCCCAAAAACATCGGGCCCGGCGAAGATTGGTTTGACCCAAGCTGCTTCCGAGGCGTGAGCACGGCGCGCTTTGGCACCTCCGCCTTCTATGCATTCCATGGGCCGCACCAGTTTGACTGGGACAGCGCGCTGTTCCGCGACTTCAAGCTTACCGAGCGGTTCAACTTACAGTTCCGCGCCCAAGCCTTCAACTTCACGAACACCCCGACTTTCTCTAACCCGAACGGCAGTTGCGACAGCCTTAAGAACGGCGGTTGCAGCAACGGTGGGTTCGGCCAGGTGACCGGAACCACCAGCTTTGCGCGCCACGGCAACAACTTCCGCCAATTCGAATTCAGCGCGCGCTTAACTTTCTAACCACACCACCCCTCCTGAACCCTGAGGGACCGCTCCCGCGGTCCCTCTTTTTTTGTGGGACGAGTTCAGCCTTCTTGCCGCGGCGGGTGAGGCGACCCAATGTCTGCTATCGGCGGGTAACAACCAGAGTCAGCGTGGCAATGGCCACGGCGGAAACCATGGGAATCCACAAAACGTCGGCGAGACCGTGCACCGCCAGCCAGCCGCCCAGCGCCGGGCCGCTGGTGCCGCCAATAAGCGCGAGCGTCATCACGGCGCCGAAAACGGTTCCGGTTTGGCCCGGAAAGCGGTCGCCGGCCACGCCCAGGCCGGTCGGGAAAATCGCCGACATGCCGAGCCCCATGGCCATCACGCCCACCAGCGCCGTGCCGATATCCTTGGCGGTGTAAGTGATGGCGGCCCCCGCCGCTACGACGGTCGCCGAGAGCAACAACGTTTTTCGGCTCCCAAGGAATCGCAAGTATTGGGAGGCGGAAAGCCGGCCAATGCCCATCGCGGCGGTCAGACCTCCCAGGGTCAGCGCCGCGTCCCGCGCGCTGAGCTTAAACAGGCCGGCGGCCATTTTGCCGGTCCAAACAAACAGGCAGTTTTCGTTTCCTGATTCAAAAAACAGCAGCAGGCCAAACGCCCAGACCATCGGCTCCTTGAGCACGCCAAGCAAATCGGTGAGGCGACTTCCGGAGCGTGTGGGCGCGGGAAAACGGAGGCCTACGACGGGAATTAAAATCACCGCCGTCGCGGCCGCCAGCAGCCGCAAAATGGTGGCTTGGCCGAGGGCCGGGAAGTGAGTGGAACCGGCAAGCGTCGCGCCGCCGGGGCGGCTCGCGAGCGACATGAATAACGGGGCCGCGAGCGCGCCCAACGTAAAAGAGACTCCGAGCCGATTGAGCGCCGCGCCACGACCTTCGGCGCGCAGGTCCGCCACCAGAGCGTTGGTGGCTGTATTCAGAATTCCGCCTCCCAGCCCGTAAGCCAGTGCCACCGCCGCCAGCTCCGCGTAACGGTGGCAATCCGGCAGGAGGGCCAGCGAGACGGCAATCAATCCGAGGGCCACGGCCAAGACCGCTTGCGCCCCCACGGTGTCGAGCACCGGGCCAATCACGACCGTCGCCACCAAGATGCCCGCCAGCGGGAAAGAACCCAAATTTCCGGCTTGCACGTTGTTGACGGCCAGGGTCGGCAAAAGCGAACCCATCAACAGCAGGATGATTCCAAAAATGAACATGCAGGCATGGGCGGCGAGGACCAGCGCGGTGGGATGTGTCGCATTCGCCGGCTTGGAAGGTTGGGACATCCCGAGCATCATACACCGGCTCGGGCGATCCGTCGGCGGCAACTAAGCGTGGATTTGAAAGCCGCCCGCTCTTTCAAACGCCTCGGCGAGTTGAAGCAGCCGCGCTTCGTCAAAGTGCCGGGCAAGGATTTGCATTCCCACCGGCAGAGGCGGGTCGCCGCGCGTCGTGCCACAGGGGATGGAGATGCCGGGAATGCCGGCCAGCGAGGCGGTGACGGTGTAGATATCCGCCAGATACATTTGAAGGGGGTCGTCCAGGCGCTCGCCAAGCTTAAAAGGCGGAATGGGCGAGGTGGGCGTGACGATAGCGTCCACCTCATCGAAGGCCTCGACAAAATCCCGCGTGATGAGCGTGCGGACTTGTTGCGCCTTGAGGTAGTAGGCGTCGTAATAGCCGGAGCTCAGCACGTAGGTTCCCAGCATGATCCGTCGCTTGACCTCGGGGCCGAAGCCCTGATGCCGCGTCTGCTTGTACAAGTCGCGCAACCCGGCTGGATTCGGGGCGCGCAGGCCGTAGCGCACCCCGTCATAACGCGCCAAGTTGGAGCTCGCTTCCGCCGTGCAGATGATGTAATAGCAGGCGATGGCGTACTCGGTGTGCGGCAAGCGAATGGGAACCATCTCGCACCCCAAACGCCCGAACAGGTCCAGACCTTTTTGAATGTTATCGCCGATTTCGGGATTGAGCCCCTTGAAATATTCTTCCGGGACGCCGATTTTGAATCCCGTCACCGGCCGGCCGAGCGTGGCCTCGTAATCTTCGACCGGCACGTCGGCGGAGGTGGAATCGCGCGGGTCGCGGCCCGCGATGACGCCCAGCAGGCGCGCAACATCCCGCACCGAGCGGCCAAACGGGCCAATGTGGTCGAGCGAGGAGGCAAAGGCGACCAAGCCGTAGCGCGAAACCCGCCCGTAGGTTCCCATCATGCCGACCACGCCGCAAAAGGCGGCGGGCTGGCGAATGGAGCCGCCGGTATCCGAGCCGAGCGCCACCGTCGCCAAAC
>JAKASC010000111.1 GCA_021828245.1 Acidobacteriota bacterium | reverse complement strand
CCGATCTAAGCCGGCAGCAAGTGCCGCGATTGCGTCCAGGCAAAAACCCAAGGGATGGCGCGAAGATCGCGCAGGCCGGTAGCAACCGAGCGTCGGCTGGGACGCGAACCCAGGCGCATCGTTTCCAGCAGGTCAATCGGCGTGGCCTGGCGGAAGAATGGCACAAAGCCGTCCGTCTCATAAACCAGGTGCCGATAAAACACGCTGCTCTTCTCAGCCATTTCGCGCGCGTCAGCTTCCCAGCGCGCCACCTCCTCCGCGCGCGGCGCACGCTGCGGCCGCAAGAGGTGCGCATCAAGCACGGAGGTCACCAGTTGCTCGATGTTCCGCTCCGCGATGTCCAAGTTGGCGTACTTGAGCGAAATAACTTCGCCTTGCTCGGTGATGCGAATTCTGCCGCCGGGCGCGGCATAGGGCTGTGCCTGAACGCTGCGATGGGATTGCCCGCCGCCGCGGTCAATCGTGCCGCCCTTGCCGTGAAACAAGCCCAGGCGCACGCCATGCTTTTCCGCAACCTCGGCCAATCGCTTCTGGGCTCGGAATAACGCCCAGTTGGCCGCCAAATAACCGCCGTCCTTCACCGAATCGGAGTAACCGAGCATCACCTCCTGGAAATTTCCCCGCGACTGAAGCAGGCGGCGATAAACGGCGTCGCTCAGAAGGTGGTCGAGGATGACGGGCCCGGCTTCCAAATCGGTGAGCGTCTCAAACAGTGGAATCACATCGAAATGAGAGTTGAGGGCATGGCCCTTGCCGCATTTCACTAGTCCGGCCTGCCAGCCGAGCAACACGGCATCCCAAATGTCTGCGGCGCGTTCGGCCATGCTCAGAATGTAGCGGTGGGAAGTGACTTCGTCGTAGCGCTCCTGAATGGCACCCAGGGCGCAAAATTCCCCGAGCACGCCTCGCGCCGCGGGCGATAGTTGGAGCGGTTGCGGCGCTTGCGCAAGGAGGGCTTGGATAGAGTGTATGTGGGGATGCTCCGCATCGCATGGTTTACGGTAACGCTGAAGGATCTCTCGAGCGGCGGTGCGAACCAGCGAGATGTGCTGACGAAAATCAAGGCTGGCAGCATGGAAACCAAAGATTTCCGACGTTGCTCGCAGCCGCCCCACGCCCACCCGGGAGATTCGACGGCTGGGATGTTGCGCCAGGAGCCGCTCGAGGAAAGCCAGCTCCCGAGTAAATTCTTCCGGTGTCGCGTAGCGGCCGGCAGCGCCAGATTCGGTCTGCTCCAAACGCCAGAGGATGATGCGAATATAGCGGCGGTAGCATTCTCGAGGCTCGTCCTGCTGCTCGAAGGCTCGCGTCGCCGGCCACCGGCGCATGGCCTGCCCGATAGCTTGCCGCAGCGGGCGCTCCACGGCAGCGCGAGTGCAAGGAAAGGAGACCACACCCAACAGTCGCGTTAAATAGCGCCGATAGTACTGGAGGATGCTTTGTCGCAGCCGCGCCGCCGCCTCCAGACTCACCTCCGGCGTTACGTTGGGGTTGCCGTCGCGGTCGGCGCCCACCCAAGATCCAAAACGAAGGAAAGGTTGCAAGGTGACGCGTACGCCCACTCGCTCAAGCTCCTGCTGCAACCGGTCCCAAAAAATTCCGCCTAAGTCATAAATGGTTCTTTCGAGAAAGACGAGCGAATTTTCGATTTCGAGCTTGGGCGTGACCGGCTTTTCACGAACTTCTTCCGTCAGCCACAGGGCCTCGATCCAGGGGTCGAGAGCTTGCTCGAGGGTGGCAACCGGAGCGCCTTGCATCTCATCGAGCGTTTTGCCAATGCGCAGCACATGGTTGAAGACGCTGCGCCGCTTAGCCTCCGTGGGGTGAGCGGTCAGCACAGGCTCTACTTGCATCGAGCGGAGAAGGCTCCGAATCCTTTCTGGTTGCACGCGCTCGCGGCGTAGCCGCTCGAAGGTGTGACGGAGCGACATCGGCGAGCCCTGGGGCGTGACTTCGTAGGCTCGTAAGCGGCGCACCCGTTGGCGTTCTTCACACAGGTTCACCAGGTGGAAAAAGAGGCTGAACGCATGCGCCACCTCTGCGGCTCGCTTGACACTGAGCCGGCGAACTTCCCGTTCGTTAGCTTGGAGCAGGCGCGGCCGGGGATTCTCACGGAGCTGTTTGGAAAGCTGGCGAGCGCGCTCGATCGAGGCAAACAACTCTTCCCCGCCCTGCTCCCGCGCGATCGCGCCCAGGCGCGTTGTCAACAGGCGTACTTCGTGGCGTAACGTTTCATCCATAGCAACCAACCTACCTTCGTGCACGCGCAACCCGCCGCCAAGGCGGCGTCATCGCCCGGAGGCCGACGTCACCTTTCGCTCATGCGCTGTCGTCAGATTACGGGCATGGCGAGAATCTTATCAAGGGCGCGGCGCAACGCGTCGAGCGACGGCTCACAGCGCAGCCGCTGGCGGTTCTCCTGCGACTCTGAGCGGTGCCGCATCACGTATTCTGTATCTTTCAATTGATGCCCGGTCAAAACGGCCACGACGTCCGCGTGACGCTCGATCTTCCCAGCCCGAACCAGCTTGCGCACGCCTGCGACGGTGGAAGCCGAAGCAGGCTCGCACCCAACGCCGTCCTCGGCCAAAATCGTTTTGGCCTCAAAGATCTCCTCGTCGGTCACCGATTCACAAAAACCGCCGGTCCATTCGAGCACGCGCCGCGCCTTTTTCCAGTTGGCAGGTCGGCCAATGCGAATGGCGGTCGCCTCCGTGGAGGGCTCTTCGACGGGTATCAACTCGCGCGAGGCGGCGGCGATGGTCCGGTAAAACGGATTCGAGCCGGCGGCTTGCACCACGACCACGTGCGGAATTTTTTCGATAAAGCCCAAGGTCTTGAGCTCCCGCAAGCCCTTGCCGATGGCGGAAGCGTTCCCCAGATTTCCCCCTGGAACCACAATGTAGTCGGGTGGGCGCCAGGCGCGCTGCTCCAACATTTCCGCCACGATGGTCTTTTGCCCCTCGATGCGAAACGGATTGACCGAATTGACCAAGTAAAGTCCGAGTTCGGGGGCCATCTGGCGCAGCAGCCCAAAGGCTTGATCAAACGTATCGCCAACTTCCACGACGATGGCGCCAAAATCGAGCGCCTGCGCCAACTTGGCAGCGGAGATCTGGCGGTAAGGGACAAAGAGCAAGGCGCGGATGCCGGCTCGACCGGCATAAGCCGCCATCGAAGAAGAAGTGTTGCCAGTGGAAGCACAGGCGACCATGCGGACGCCGCGCGCCAGCGCCCGCGTCATACAGGCCGTCATCCCCAGGTCCTTGAAGGAGCCGGTGGGATTGTTCCCTTGATGCTTGATGGTCAGGTGGACGGGTCCCGCCCACCATCCGGCGCGGCGCGTTCCCACCAAGGGCGTCGAGCCTTCGGAAAGCGACACAATGCGCGTGGAAGAATCGGTGAAGGGTAAAAGTTCCCGAAAGCGCCAGACGCCGCTCCGGTCAATGGGCTCGCCGCTCAGCCGTCGTTGGTGCCAGGCACGGCGCAGCTCCTCGGGATCAATCGGATCGAAATCGTATTTGACCTCGAGCAATCCCCCGCACGCCGGGCAGGAATATTCGTCGCGTTTGGGGTCCACGCGTTGCCCGCAGGTTTCTTCAATGCATCGCAAGTATTCGGATGACATGGTTGTAATCGGGCTCCGCGGTCTGAATCACCGGCTGCTGAGCACGGATGCTGCGTCGTTGGCCGACGAGCTTTTGCCTCCGCCTACCGACGCGATCCTGAAGCGCCTCGACCTCTCGCTCCTCGGTTTTCTCGCGCCGAGGAAAGTTGCCGAGCCGCTAAAGTTGGAATTCTTCATGGATGGCCTTCACAGCATCTTTCATCTCAGCAGCTTTGACAGCAAACGAAATGCTCAATTCGGTGGAGCCCTGCGCGATGGCAATGATGTTAATGCCCCGCCGCCCGAGGGCTCCGAAGGCTCGACCGGCCAGCCCCGGTGTTCCCTTCATGTTTTCTCCAATCGCCACCACAATGGCGACGTGCGGCAAGACTTCAATGGCGGCGCGCGCGTCGTGCAGCAATTCCAACTCGAAGGACTTCTCGAGCTTCGCCTTGGCGCGCTTCAAATCCGCGTCGTGAACGGCAAAACAGAGCACGTTATCCGCAGAGGACTGCGTCACCATCAAGGTGAGAATCTCCTCCGCGCCGAGCGCTCCAAAGACCCGTGCCGCCAACTGAGGAAAGCTGAGCGTCTCTCGCCCACTCACGGTGATCAAGTGGGCCTTGCTGACCGAAGTGATGGCCTTCACGCCCGGCTTGCCGTTGGCCGCCGCCGGGCCAATTTTGGTCCCCCGGCACCCCGGGTTGAAACTGTTTTTGATCCACACCGGAATCTTTTTCTTCATCACCGGCAGGATGGTTTTCGGGTGAAGGACTTTTGCCCCAAAGAAGGAAAGCTCAATGGCCTCACGATAAGAGATCTCCGGCAAGATGCGCGCTTCGGGCACCAGGCGCGGGTCCGCGGTCATCACACCATCTACGTCGGTCCAAATCCAAACCTCGTCGGCGTCGAGGGCCGCGCCAATCAGCGTGGCGCTGTAGTCAGACCCTCCTCGACCCAGGGTCGTGCAGACGCCGCTGCGCGAGGCGCCGCGAAACCCCGTAATGACCGGAATGGCTCCGCGCTTGCGCAACGCCGCCAGACCTTGCCGTGTTTTGGCAATCGTTTCCTCCATGAGCGGGGAGGCGTTGCCAAAGTTATCGTCAGTGATGATGAGGTTCATGGCGTCCACGGCTTCCGAATCTGCGCCAAGCGAGCGCAGGATGGCCGCCTGGAGCTTGGCCGACATGACCTCCCCCATGCTGGAAAGCGTGTCCATGGCGCGAGGCGTCACTTCGCGCACCAAGGCAAAACCGGAGCAAAGGTCCTCGAATTGCCGAATCTGTTCGGCCAGGCGGGGCAGTACGCTTGCCTGCTCGCTCGCGGTCAGCAGTTGGTCGGCGACTTCGCGATGCCGCCGCGCCAATTCCTGCCGCACTCCTTTGAAGTGTTCGCGGTCGCCTTTGGCGGCTTCGTTGGCAGCGCGGATCAGCATATCGGTCACACCGCCCATCGCGGAGACCACCACCACGACCTCCGCGTCACGGGCGTGTTCTTGAACCAGCTTGGCCACATTCTGCATCCGCTCGGGGCTGCCGACGGAGGTGCCGCCAAATTTCATCACCAGGAGTGGCCGTTTGCCCCTGCCGGGATTCATGGTTTCTTTTTGCATGGTTTCTGTTTTAGAGCAGGAAATTCCTGCGGTTTTTTCCTGACGGCTAACGATGTTCCCGAGTTATCACGTTGCCCGGGGCGGATCGCCGGCGCCGGATAGAACTTCACACGCCGCGTGGTGAGCAGGGTAACTTCCTGCGCATCCCGCTTAGCGAATCCTACCGGTGGCTGGGGTTGGGTTCGGCGTCGGCGCTTGGGTAGATTCCCGCACGACTTCGATGAATACCTTCGCCGGCAGTGAAAGGTAGCGGTCGCGCCGATAAACCAGGCCCAGTTCCCGATGAATCTTTTGACCCTCGATGGGAATCAGCTTCAGCACGCCGGCCGCAACTTCCGGCTGCGCATAGGCGCGGTTGATGAAAGAGACGCCCAGCCCCGCCCCAACGAATTTCTTCTGTGTTTCCACACTGGCCAGTTCCATGGAAATCTGCAAGTGGTCGCGGTAGTCGCGCATCAGCCGATCAATCACCATGCGCGTGTGTCCCGTCTTGGGCAGAATCAGCGGATAGTGCGCCACTTCTTCCACGGTCACGCTCCGCTTCTTCGCCAAGGGATGATTTTTGGGCACAACGGCTTGCACTTCATCCCGAAACATCGGAATAACCTCTACGTTGTTGGCGGTTTGCGGCAGCGTCACAATGCCGAGATCTACCGCGCCTTCCTGCACCTTCTGCAGGATTTTATGGCTGAAATTCCGATAGATGCTGATTTGCACCAGCGGATAACGCTGCTTGAAGATGGCAAAAGTTTTGGGTAGGACGTAGAGGCAAGTGGCTTCATTGGCCCCGATAAAGAGCTTGCCCCGCGGCGTCTGATTCAGTTCGGCAATGGCCTGAAGCGCCTCTTGGTGAAGTTGCAGGATTTTTTCCGCATACCGCTTCAGAATCTCCCCGGCCGGCGTCAAAAGAACCTTCTTGCCGCTCCGATCAAACAGTTTTTCGCCGCATTCCTGCTCCAACAAGCGCACCTGGGCGCTAATCGCCGGCTGCGTGCGATAGATTTTCTCCGCCGCCCTCGAGAAGCTTTGCAGCTTCGCAACCTCTAAAAAGCTGGCTAGCTGATCGTAGTCCATGAATTCACGTCGGCCGAACCTTTCTATTTTACTCGACTTATGCAAAAGGCGTAGGGATAAATTCGCTACGTCCGGCCTGCCTCCTCTGGTAAAAGCTTCACGGGCGACGGAGAAAAGCGATGGCAGTGGCCCGAAGATTCAATCATTGCGGGAGCCGCTGAACGCGCCCAGCCGTCCAGCGGCACATCAACCTGGGCTTACGGGTCGCTCGTTACACGCGAAATGAGTTCGAAGCCTTGGACCCCTGAACGCTTCAATTTACCAAGGCTTGACCCAACCGGCCGCAAAGGTCTTGTTGACAGGATGAGAAGCCATTTGTTATGGTGAAAGGAACCTTGAGGCAGCCGGCGGGGAGGGCCCAGGGGGTGCGACTATGGAGACGAAGCCGGGCAAGGTTGCTATCCGACGCTCACTTGTGCTGGTGTTGAGCATCAGCGTGGCCATGATCCTTCCCTCTATGGTCCAGGCGCAGGACGAGACCTCCCAAGGGGGAACAGAAGCGGTGGGCAGTCAGCCAAATGCGGCCCAGCCCGCCGCAATGCCCGCTCTGCAAAGTTTGGCAGGCGGCAACGTCCCCAGCAACGCCACGCCGATAGGCAACGCAAGGATATCTCAGAACAGCGTGCTCATGTCGGAGGCTGCGCCCGACTATATTATTGGCCCCGAAGATGTTCTCAACATTAGCGTTTTCAACGTTCCCGAACTTAGCCAGACGGTCCGCGTAGCCAATGACGGCACCATTCCCGTGCTCCTTCTCGGGGAAGTTAGGGCGGCAGGGCTAACGGCGGAGCAACTCCAACAGAAGCTCCGGCAGTTGTACGGAAAGACTTACCTCCAGCATCCGATCGTCAGCGTCTATGTGAGCCAATTCAACGCGGAACAGGTTTCCATCGTGGGGGCCGTTTCGCGTCCGGGCATGTACCCTTTGCTGGGAAAGCGCACGCTGATTCAGATGCTGTCCCTGGCGGGATTCGGCAACCAGACAACCACCACGCCCCACGGGCGCACCGTGCTGATCACTCGCCCCGGCGGATTCGGAAACCTGCAACTGGCAGACGGAATGAAGCTTTTATCGCTGCACAAACTCCAGATTAACATTGACAAGCTTCTTTACTCCGGCCACGGTGGGCTCAACATCCAGATTCAGCCTAATGACATCATTAGCGTCAGCAAGGCCGCCATTGTTTACGTTACCGGGCGAGGGGTTACCAAGCCCGGCGGTTTTGTTCTGCAGAACCAAAGCAATCTTACGGTCCTGCAGGCAATTGCGATGGCGGAGGGGTTGAGTCCCAACGCCGCCGCCAAGCATTCTTACATCATTCATACCCGGCCTGACGGCTCCCATGTCGAAATACCTGTGAACGTCATCCGAATAGAGCGAGGCAAAGCGCCTGATCCCCTGCTCGAAGCCAACGACATCCTTTGGGT
>JAKASC010000110.1 GCA_021828245.1 Acidobacteriota bacterium | reverse complement strand
GTTGGCAAAGAAAAAGGCGCGGTCGTGCCGAATCGGGCCTCCCAGCGTGGCCCCAAATTGGTTTTGCTGGTTCAGGGGATCGGAGACCGGCAAGTGGGAGTGGTGTAGGGCATTCAAGTCCACATTCAGCTCATTGCGCGGTTGGAAAGCGCGGTTTCGCATGAAGTCGTAAATATTGCCGTGAAACCGGTTGGTGCCCGGCTTCAGCGACACGTTCACTTGCGCTGCGCCCTCGCCGTAAGCCGCCGAATAGAGGCCGTTCTGAAGCTTGAACTCCTGCACCGCGTATTCGGAGGGGATATTGCTCGGCTTGCTGAAAAACATGTCGTTGTCCGTGATGCCGTCAATGAGGTAGCTGATGGAAGCCGGGCGCGCGCCATCCACGCTCATTTCCCGATAGGCGTCGTAAAGCCCGTGGAGATCAAACACGCTAGTTTGAATGCCGCCCGAGGCCTGCGTGACGCCGGCATTGATAGCGATCAAACTGGTGAAATCGCGGCCGTTTAAGGGCAAGGCTTGCATCAGCCGACTGGTGACGACGCCGCCCACGGTGGCATTGTCCGTCTGCACCATTTGGGCACGGCCGGAGACTGTGACGCGCTGTGTCACAGAGCCCACCTGCAGGGTGAAGTCAGCGCTCAGCGTCTGGTCCACCTGAAGAACCAGGTTGGGGCTGACGGCTGTCTTGAAACCTTTCGCCGAGCAGGTGACCTCGTAGGTGCCGGGCGTCAGGTTCACGAAAACGTAGTCGCCGGAGCTGGTGGTTGTAAAGCTGCCGGTCACGCCCGTGGCCAGGTTGCGATAGGTTACCTTGGCGCCGGCAATGGCGGCGTGGGTGGTATCTTGGACGTAGCCCACAATGGAGCCTTGGGCATTTTGCGCCCGCGCCGCCGGTCCTGAGAGGAGGGCTAGCAACAGCAGGCCGATTCCTGCCCGAACGAATTCATGAGCTGCTTTTCGCATCTTCATAATATCTCCTGTTCCCAGCAGTTCGCGTCCTCGGCATTCTGTGTTCTACTGAGCAGAACTGCTATTTGCCCGACAGTGTTTAACTATCGCAGAGGGTTCCTCCTTGTCAAGCATAAATCGTCTAAGCCATCGGGTGAGCGCTTCGGGTGTCAGTTCTGCTAAGCAGAACGAAAGTTGGAGTTTTTATGAATTCCACTTTACAATGCAGTCGGAGTCGCGTATAAAGGCTGGCGGAATGAAGGATCGAAGTTACATTCAGGCGGTCGGGCGAACCATGAAGGTGCTGGAGGCCTTCAACCGTCAACCCAGCGCCAATCTGACAGAACTGGCGCAGCGCACGGGGCTGGTGAAAAGCGCCGTGTTTCGTATTCTCCACACGCTGAGCGAATTGAAGTATGTGGAGAAGCAGGCGGATGGGCGCTATCGGATTACCGGGCGATTGGGTCAACTGGCCGTCGAGGCACAGCCGGGCCGCGACTTGAGCCGCCTAGCGGCGCCGCTGATGGCGCCGTTGCTGGCGCGCTTTCAGGAGACGGTGAATTTGGGCGTGCTGGATGAGGGAGAGGTCTTATATGTACACGTACTCGAGAGCCCCCATGCTTTTCGGCTGGCGGCTCATGCCGGAATGCGAAGCCCGGTTCACTCGACGGCCCTGGGCAAGTGCCTGCTCTCGGGTCTTTCGCCCAAAGAATTAGACGACGTCCTCAAGGCGCGCCCACTCCAATCCTTGACGACCCGGACCGTGCGGGATCGTGCGGCGCTCGAGCGCGAGTTGAAGCGAACGCGGGAGCGCGGCTACGCGATTGACAACGGCGAGGACTCGGAAGGGGCGCGGTGCATTGCGGCGCCAATTTTCCAAGGGGCAAGCCAAGTGGTGGCGGCCCTCAGCATCTCCGGACCCGCCAGCCGCGTGCATCCCGGCAAGGATCGGGAAATGGCCAAGGCGCTTATGGAGGTGGCGCGGCGCATTTCCGCCATGCTCCGTTACACGGCGAGCGGTGGCATGGAGACCCGCGCAAGGGGGTGAGTGCTCATGGAGTTGGCATTGCTGGGAGGGCGGCCGGTGCGGGAGCGACCCTATCCGTCCTGGCCGGACTATGGCGCTGAGGAAGCCGAATCCCTACTGAGTGTGCTGCGCAGCGGCTCGTGGGGAGGGTACAACGAGAAGGTGGAAGAATTTGAAGCAGCCTTTGCCAAGCTCCATCAGGTGGCTCATGCGGTTTCCTGCGCGAACGGCACGGTGGCGCTGGAGGTTGTTCTGAGGGCTCTGGGCATTGGCGCGGGGGATGAAGTCATCGTGCCGGCCATCACCTTCATTTCCACCGCCTCAACGGTTCTGCTCTGCCAAGGATGGCCCGTCTTTGCCGACATCCTTCCCTCGACTCTGAATCTATCCCCGGCGGCCGTTGAAGCGGCCGTGACGTCGCGCACCAAAGCTATTGTGGCGGTTCATTTCGGCGGGCAGCCTGCTGACATGGAGGCGCTGCGGAAGATCGCGCAACGGCACGGCCTGGCACTGATAGAGGATGCAGCCCACGCGCACGGCGCCGCTTGGTGCGGCATCCCGGTCGGAAATTTTGGCCAAGTGGCTACCTTCAGCTTCCAGGCATTCAAGCTGGTAACGTCGGGCGAGGGGGGCATCATTCTAACCAACTCACCGGATTTGGCGGAGCGGGCTTGGAGCTATTGCAATCAAGGGCGGCGCAAAGGCCGGGGCTGGTTTGAACACTATTCGCTCGGCACCAATTACCGCATGACGGGTTTTCAAGCAGCGCTGTTGACCGCGCAGCTCGCCAAGCTGCCCGAGCAAACTCAAAGGCGCCAAGCCAACGTCGCGTATCTGCGAAGCCTTTTGCGCGAGTTGCCGGGGTTGCGGCTTGAGGACGACGATCCCCGCGTCACCTCACAACCCCATTATCTGGTGACGCTCCGTTATCATCGCGAGCAGTTTGGCGACATCTCGCGGGATCTGTTCTTGCGCGCGCTCGCGGCCGAGGGTGTTCCGGCCCAGCCATCCTATCCTTTTCCTCTCTATCGAAATCCGATGTTTCGTCGGGAAAACCTACCCGCGTGGGCACGGGGCCAAACACCTCCTCAACCTTATGAATCCTTATTTTTACCGGAGAGTGAGCGTCTCTGCGCGGATGGAATCTGGCTTGAGCATCACCTGTTTTTGGGCGGCTCGCGGGATGTGGAAGATATTGTCGCGGCGGCAAAGAAAATCTCGCAACATGCGGCGAAGTTGCGACCTCACGAGGGATCCCTCAGCGCTCTCCCTAAGCCATGAAAACTCTCTCAATCGTGGTGTTGCTGGGGTGGTCTGGGGCATGGGGCCGGGCGTGGGCTTCCGCAAGACGGCCGCTCGAGCCGGCGGCGAACCTGGCTCCCTGGACGTTTCGCGAAAACTTCCGAAACGGTATCCCGGCCTGGATGAGTTATCCCTTGGCCCAAGATGTGGGTTACGACCCCACGCTCTGGACGCGTGTGCGGCACGGCAAAGCGGCGTTGGTGCGACAAGTTCCCGCCGAAGGCGAGCGGCGGCTGGAGGTGGGGATTATCAAACCCCTTCGCTTCTACGCCAACCAAGCCTTTTTGATTCAGTTGACCTATCAGCTCCGAATGGGCGGACGTGTTGGCCGTGTTCGGCTGATGTTGGCGGCGAAGGACGGTCAGCTCTTTGCGGCCTCGCTGCCCTCAGCCCCAGGTTGGCACCGTGCAACCCTCTCGGGACCGGAGTTAGGACTTCCGACGGGAGCGCTTGCCATTCAGGCGGTGGTGGTGGAAGCCGAGGTGCAATCGCCATTTCCAGGCTCGCTGAACCGATTGGTGTTGCGCCGGTTTGTGGTGCAAGCCGAGCAGCCGCGCCGGCTGCCCGTGCTCGAGCCGCCTTTGGTGACGCCCGCGGCCGAAGGTTTGCCGGTGGATTTGAAAGTCTTGACGGCGGGCCAGTCGCTTCGGCTATCTCTCCGCACAGCATACGCGGTCCACGTGGCCATTTATCAGCCGGACGGGAAATTGTATCGAAGCGCGGTGTTTTCACCTTCAGAAGCCGCCGGGGTCGCACGTGGCTCGATGGCGCTGGCCAAGGGTGCCCCCGGCGGCCTATGGCGCGCGGAGTTACAAGGCGCGGGCGCAAGCGCGGAATTTCACTTTGTGGTGGTGAGCCATTGGCCTGCGCATCCTCGCGTGCTGCTCAGGGACCGGCGGCTGGTCGAATTGCGGGGCTTGCTCGGCACCAACGCTTTGCTGGACGCGTTGGTCGAGCGCGCTCGCCGGCTCCGTTCAACACTCGCTTACAGTCCAGCGGCCGGCTCAAACATTGCCCTGCTGCCCCGCATTTCGGTTTTCCCCGGCCTGCCGCAATACTTCGCTTTGATGGAGAACTATAGCGACGCCATCGCTGACAATGCGGTTGAGTATCGTTTGAATGGCAGCCCACAGGCTCTTAGGGCGGCGCGACGCGCACTGCTGACGGTTGCCCAGTGGCCAACGTGGACGCCGCCGTGGTTTATTGCCCACGGATTGCACACCTACTATGAGGTAGGGGTTTTCAGCGAGCGCGTCGCCGTAGGTTATGACCTGATTGCGTCCGAACTCAGCTTGGCAGACAAGCGCCGCATTTTGGAAGCTTTTTGGAAGAACTCGATTGAACCGGTGGTGGAAGATTATTTCATTAATAATCGAGTTCCCATTGCGGCCACCAATCACATGGCGAACTCGGTGGGTGGGGCGCTGGCGGCCGTGGTGGCGCTCGAGGGCGACGTTCCAGGCTGGAATGCACGGCTCAACGCTGCGCTGGCCGAACTGACCGTTGCCTACGCTCATTTGCTGCACGGGCTTTTCCCGGGAGACGGGAGCGAAGCTGAACCCGCCGGTTATGAGCTATTCGCCATGAAGGGCATGTCCTATGGGCTGGCGGCCCTCAGTTCCTTGGGGATTCACGTTCCGGGCACACAAGCGATGTTGCGGTCTTATTGGTGGCCGCGCTACGCCGAGGTCACGCCGAACCTGGTGCTCGATACGGGAGATTTTGGGGGACAACTGCGGTCGTTAGGCGGCTTTGCCTGGGAAGCCGAGCACAGCGGGGACCCCTCGCTGCGCGCTTTCTATGACACCGCGGTGGTTCACTCCTTAGCGGCGATTCCCGAGGTTCGTCACACCGGCCGCGGGCTGGAAAGTGCACCCGGCTTGCTCAATTTGACCTGCTGCTCGCGGCCTGCCGCGCCGGCACCCCTCCCGCCCACTTCGCGGTTGTTTCCACTGCGCGGTAGCGCCGTGTTGCGCAGCGGTTGGAAACCGACCGATACGGTAATCTCAATTCGAGTGGGGCCGTGGTTCAACCACGAGCACCATGACCAAGGAACGTTTCAGGTGGCGGCCTTCGGTGAAAAGCTGATCAGTGAGGCAGGGTACGCCGACTATTACACGGACCCGCACTATCCGACCTACTTTATGCAGGCCCCCGGTCACAATACGATTTTGATAGACGATGACGCCTTTAGCCAGCCGGGTGAAGCCGGCCGTTACTGGAAAGCCCTGGCACATTACCCGCGCTTCACGGCACACCTCTTATCGCCACGCGTGGATTACTTGAGCGCGGATATCGCCCCGGCCTACGCGGGCCGGCTGGAACGCTTCCAGCGCCAATTCATTTTTCTGAAACCGAATATCCTCATCGTGCAGGATTATGTCCAATCGGCCGAGCCGCACCGTTTTGAATGGCTGTTGCACATCCCGGTGGGTGCGCGACCCACGATCGAAGGCCCCGAGGCTTTCATCGAGGCTCAGCGGGCTGAAGCAGTTCTGACGGCCCTGGGCGCGAATACACAGTGGAGGCTCAAGGCTGTTCCGCTGGCTGGGAATCGGTATGGGAATCTGGACCGTCAGAAACTGCACCGGCCGGAGGAATTTCGGCTTGTCTCTCCGCTTGCGCCGAAGACACGTTTCCTGGTGGGCATGGATTTTGAGCTGAGACCGGGCGCGTCACGCCCGCTCATTCCTATTCAGCAAAAGAATGCCATCGGCCTTGCCGAGGCTGAGGCCAAGACTCCTTGGAGGTTCATGTTCCGCACATTGCCGGGCAATTTACAACTCAACGGGGTTTCGAGTAACGGCGAAATTCTGGCGGAGCGGCGCGGGCTTTCACGAGAGGATGTTTTTGCAACACAGACCACGTTCCTCCACACCGATCATCACATCGCCCTCAAAGCGAATCCCGCCATCACCGCAGTCTTGAGCCGCTCGCCGAGGCGTGAGAGCCTGTTTTTGTATCTCGCGGCGGAAACCGACCTTAGGGTTCGCGTGCCTGGAAAGGCCCTTCGGGTGAAGTTGGATGGTCGGGCTTACCGGGCGGTTCGGAGGGGAGATTATCTGGTGTTCCGCCAACTCGCGCGAGGAGAACATGAAATCCGCATCACTCGCTGAGCCTTATATCCGCGAGGTCGCCGATTGGCACATTTTCGACGCCAACGTTCGCGTCGGCCCTTCCGGCGTTCACGGTGAACTGGCACTGGAAGCAAATGCCTTGCTCTCCGAAATGGACCGATTTGGTATTGAGCGGGCGCTCGTGTCCCATTGGGCGGCGGAAGAATACGACGCGCTCGAAGGGAACCGGCGGCTCGAAGCGATCGGCCAGGATGAGCGGCTGGTTGCGGCGTGGGCGGCGCTGCCGGACAAGAATTCGCTCGAAGCGCTTGCGGCGCTCCAACCGCGGGCGGTCCGCCTGCACTTTGCGGTTCATAAGCATAATTTTTCGCCGGCCGTCTGGTGCTCGGGCGAGCTTTATGCGTATTTGCAAGACCACCGAGTGTTGACCTTGGTGGCGCTGGAGGATATCGGCTGGAATGGGCTGGTTGAGGTATTGAGGAACTTTCCTCGGCTGCGATTGGTTTTGCTCGAAACCGGTTACCGGGCGGATCGCTATCTTTTTCCGCTTTTACAGCGATTTCCGAACCTCTATTTCGACACCTCTACCTACGTGGCTCACCGGCAGCTTGAAAGTTTTGTGGAGCGGTTCGGTTCCGAGCGTGTGGTGCTGGGCAGTCGTCTGCCGCTTTATACGCCGGGGGCCGTGTTGACCGTGCTGGCAACGGCCCGCATCCAGGATGCCGACCGCCTCAACATCGCCGGCCAAAATCTGCGCCGGCTGCTCGATGGAGGCCCGGCATGAGATCTCCCATCCCCATTGCGGATTGCCACGGACATCTGGGCGTTCACCCTGACTTTCCCGCCTACAAGTTCGCCGTGCCGGAGATGGTCGGCGTGATGAATCATTTGAACATCCAGATTCTTGCCATCACCTCCACACGCGCGTGCTACACCGATTGCCCAGCCGGAAACGCCGAGGTTGCGGAGGCCCTTCAACAATATCCCGACCGCTTTCGTGGGTATGTGACGGTCAATCCGCAGCCGGAAGGACAGGCGTTGGCGGAATTGGAATGCTGGAAGCATTTTCATCAGCCGCCGCTCATCAAGCTCCACCCGGCGCTGCATCAATACCCAATTCATGGCCCCGGTTATCGCCCGGTATGGGATTACGCCGACCAGACGGGCGCGGTGGTGCTCGTGCACACGTGGGATTCTGACGCACTGTGCTCGCCGTTGCTGTTGTTGGGGCCGGCGCGGGAGTTTCCGCGGGCGCGCATTATTATCGGCCACTCCGGGGTGACCTGGCGGGGTTACCATCAGGCGCTCGAGGTGGCAAGCCAAGCGGAAAATACGTTTCTTGACCTGACCGGCTCGCAGAGCCATCGGACGATTTTGGAAA
>JAKASC010000109.1 GCA_021828245.1 Acidobacteriota bacterium | reverse complement strand
CCAGAGAGCCGCAAGTGGACATCGCCGTTCACGTCTTTGATGGTCAGCCCGGAGGCGAAATTTTCCACGCTAATATCTTTTTGGGCCGTGGAAATTTGCAATGGGCCTTCAATGCGCCGGGCCACCAGCGACCCCATGTCCATGCTCAGATGGCCGAGGACTTTCTCGGTATTCAAATCCGTCCGTGAGGAGGTGAACTGGAGCGTGCCCAATACCTTGGAAAATTGCACCGACCCGACAAAATCGCCATTCACAGCGACCGTGCCGGAGACGTTAGATACCTCCATATCCTGTCCGCGCCCGTCAATTTCCACATTGCCTTTCACGTCCCGCACTTCCGTCAGACCGCTGGTCTTGCGAATACGAACCATACCTTGGAGGTCCGAGGCGTGAAGGTCTCCGCTTTTGTCGGTGAGTGCTTGGTCGCCCACCAGGCCTTGCAACACCAGGTCCCCGCGCTCGGCGGTAATCTCGGTCCGCGTATCTTTGGGAACTTGCAGCGTGAAGTCCAGGCGAACGTTTCTACCCGCATGAGGAAGAGAATCCAGATTCGATTGCAGAACGTAATCCGGTCCGCGCTGAACGATTTGAACCTTCAGTTGCCGGGAAGTTTGGTCCGCTTCGGCGCGGTCTTGCGCGCGGATGGTTTCCTTGACCGTGACGTCAAGCGAGGAGCCGTTGCCGCCGTGAATCTGCACGTCCCCCCACGGATCCACCATCACCAGGTGCGGCGAAGTTCCCGCCGGAACCGAAAAAGTGCGCGTGTAGGCATAGGAATTCAGGAATAAGCTGGCAAATCCACGGTCGCTGAACCCCGACCAATGGTTCCAAGGATGCAAAATGATTTTGGAAATGAGGGTGCCGAGGATTAAAACCAAAACCAGCAAAACCACCTCACTGCCTGAAAAAATTGGCGGTGAAATTTCGTCGGGATGCGATTGGGCGTGGAGGTAATCCACCAGTTTGGAAATTCCCCAAAGGATAATCAGCACCGGCCAGAATTTGGCGATGACCTCCCAAGGATGTAACGCCGGATTGAAGTTCTGCGCGAGAAACAGAGCGCCCACGGCAATCAAAATCAGCGCCCAGAAAATGGTTCCGCGTCGGTATCCAGCACTCATGGTTTCAACCTCCTGCCGATCCCAGAGCAACCACCCGCCTCTTTAGGGCGTGGTTTTTGTCCTCTCTTCACCACCACCCTTAAGTGGAGCTCGGCACGTGTTCCACGGGCCTGCCGCCAGCCGGCTCAAACTCTGGGCCCCTCGGGCGGCCGAGGTGGCCCCGTCGCCTCGACCAATTTGACCAACCCGATGACCACCAGCAGCGCAGGCCAGGTGCGGTGAATCTGCCACCCGGGAACCCACCGGTCGAGCAAAAATAAAACCCCAACGGCGATGAGCAAGACCGGACCCATCAGACCGTGGAAACGTCGGTGATGAAGCCTACCGTCGCCCTGTTGATGGCTTGGCGTGTTGCCCGATGTCGTTTCCATAACTCACGATCCCGTGGCCGCCGCCGGCATCCGATGCCACTAGTCCACGTCGCCCCGCTTTACCCGGTCGAGCTGTTGCTCCAACTCCGCCATGCGGCGCCGATGTTCGTTTTCGGCCGCAGTGAGCGCACGCTTCACTCGATATTCCTTGTCCTTGACCTGGGCGGTGTAACGAGCCCACACCAGGGCCGCGACGGCAGTAAAGATCGCCAGCGGAATGAGGAACGTGGGGTCCATGCTCCAAGGCCTCGTTTCAACCCGCTTTCGGAACGCCTTGCTGGGCGCGGGTTCTTTCGATTTCGAGCTCCAACTCTTTCATCCGCTTCTGGTGCTCCATTTCGCGCAGGCGTAAGTCCTGATGCACTTCCAGCTCGCGCTCGCGCGTTTTGGCCCAATAAACGATGGCGACGATGGCGATAATCATCACCACTCCACCCACAGTTCCGACGATGGGAATAAGGAACGGGTTATTGAGCGACATGTTTTTTCTCCTCGGCGCGGCGGCGCGCCCTGATTTAATCGGCCTTGCCCTGCTTGGCTTTTTCGAGTTCGATCTTGGCCTTTTCGATTTCCAGTTCCTTCATGCGGCGCTCGTGCTCCATTTCCCGGCTGCGAAGTTCTCGGTGCGCCTCGAGCTCGCGTTCGCGCGTGCGTCCCATGACCTTGATGCCCACAATCAGCACAACCATGACAAAAGCTCCCAGGGGGATAAGGAACGGTCCAAGGTTGTCGAACCAATTCATCTTCAGCCTCCTAGCGAATTTACAATCCGGCGCCAACTCCTGCGGCCGGTCGCATCATGCCCGAGTGGTATTTCCCGCTCGCGCCGTCTTGGGCCGAACGAGCAGCCAGATGACAAGTCCCAAGAACAGCAACGGCGCCAGGGGAAACATGAAGCCGAAAATTATCCCGAAGAAGGCTCCGGCCAACCCGAGAAGGGCTCCGACTCCGCCCGTGACGACTCCTAAAAACAATCCCATCAAACCCAGTCCAATCCCTATCACCACGGCCATCAAACGGAACATGGGAACCTCCTGTTCGGCGGCACCGTGCCATCATGCGAGCTCCGCCTCATAGTTTGGGCCCTTCCGGACCTCTCGCTTCGTTGGGCGGTGCCGGGGGTGCCGGATGCGCATCGGACCCCGCGCCACCCGCCGTCGTCCGCCGTTGCAGCAACAGAATCCCTACCACAATCAACAGTACCGGCCAGAATCGGCCAATCGAATTGAACACCGGAATGCCCAGGTTATCGAGCAAAAAGAGCACGCCCAGAGCGATGAGCAAAGCAGGGCCCAACGGCTTTTTCATTGTCAAGTTGAAGTTCGCTTCACCCAAGCCGAACCACTCTTCCACGGGTCGGCCCAACTCCTTGGCTCGCGCCGTTTGGTAGGAATCAATCACCATGTAAAAGTAAAAAGCGAACGCTCCCAGGCCAAAAATCACGCCAAACGGCCCCGGGATTCGGTTGCTCAATCCGATGAGCGAGCCAAAAATAAGCACCTGCACGATGGCTTTTGAGACCTGGCCATTATAGATGGCTCCCACCCCGGGGATGAATCCGAGCGCCAAGGCAACACCGGGACTGCCGGCCACGCCGGAAGAGGTGAGGGGCGAATGCAGCCGTGCCGCCAGGCATGTTTCACAATAGACCGTTCCCGCCACTTCACGTTTGCAATCTGCGCACAGAGCCCGGCCGCATTGTCCACAGTAAGCGACCGCATCCACGGTCGGATGGTTAGCGCATTTCATGGGTTTATCTTCCTTTCTCCCGCGAGCATGACGGCGGCGGAGCGTTCCACCACCACGCCGGCGAGCGTCCCCTCGCGCCGCACGGCTTCGGGGCCAGCGTGGGTCACAGCGGGAACCACCGACCAGGCAAGCCTGGGAACGAAAGGTGGCTGAGCGCTGGTGGCTCCGGCAGGTTTGGCCCCCGGCTTTGACGGCCCCGAAGGCGGCTGCGCTTCCAACTCGCGAAAGCGTGACTGAATCTCGTACACGAAGCGCAGATCGTAATAGAACTTCTCCGCCCGCGCGTACATCAGATGCCCGGCCCGACTCGCATTGTAAAGCCAGGTGCGGGGGTTAAGCTCGCTCAAATTGAGCCTTCTCAGGTTCAAGCCTGCGGCATTGATGATAATTGAAAAGGAAAAAACCGCCATGGCCAGGGCATAGGCAACGCGGGGATTAAGGAGCGGGCGCGCCCACAGCGCCAACCGCTCGCCCAGCGTCGCCTTTCGCTCGCCGAGGGTAGCCAGGCGGATCTTTACGACGAGCCAAGGCGGAGGAACAACGCTGCCTTCCTGGCGGCACAACTCGATGGCGCCACGGACCTCGGCAAACACGTCTCGGCAAGCCTTGCAAGCCGCGAGATGGCCTTCCACCTGGGCCCGCAGTTCAGCGTCAAGCTGCCCTTCCAGGTAATCGCTGGCCAGGTTTTCAATCTCCAAATGCGTCATGGCCTTGCGCCTTGCCTTTCACTTATGGATACGCTTTAGGACCCTCGCCAGTTCCAACCGTCCGCGGTTGATCCGGGATTTAACTGTTCCCACCGGAACGCCGAGGACTTGGGCGATCTCGGCATAGTCCAGGTCGGTTAAGTCCCGCAGAATCACCGCCTCCCGCAAATCCGGAGAGAGGCGGCTCAAGCCCTCCTGCAGAAGCTCGCGCCGTTCCCGCAAATGAACGTGTTCTTCCGGGTGCTCGCCGGGGCCCGGCGTCTCTTCGAGCGTGGACAGCGAATCTTCAATTGAAGAGGTCACGCGGTCTTTGTGCGTGCGCCGATAATGGTCCACCAAATGATTGCGCGCCACGCGATGCAGCCAGGTGGCAAAGCTCCCTTGCGCGGGATCATAGCTTTTGAGCGTCTGGAACACTTTGATGAAGATTTCCTGCGTGAGGTCCTCGGCGACCTCCGCGCGACCGGTAAAACGAAAGGCCACCGTATAAACCTTTGGCGTATAAGCCTGGAGCAAGGCCTCCCACGCCGAATTCTCTCCGGAGAGGCAGCGCCTCACCAGTTCCGGGTCCTGCGCCAAATTAAACTCCGATTCCTCGAACAGGCCCCGACCGGCTTTCGCTCAACCCTCCTACGTTCGAGGCAGTCCAATGACCACGGATTTTAGCAGAGCCAGCGAGGCTTCGGCAGCCTCGTTCCGTCAAGGCGTCAGGCGGTATCAGCGGAGAAAAAGAGGGTGGCGGCCCCTTCAGGTTGTAGCCGGCCTTGCCTCTCCGCGAGGCGGGCGCGGCGAGTTGAAGCCGAGCCCAGCGTTCTCGGTTGAACGAGCGCCTTTCGATTTCCACGCCGCTTCCGACCTTGACATCCCTGGGCCCATCCGATAGGTTGGCGGACGGGTACCCGAACCAGGCATTGTATGCGAAAAAAGAAATGGCGATGGTGGGGATTGGGACTGGGCTTGGCCATCCTGGTCCTCGTGATTTTCAATCTGCGCCATAGCCCAACGTGGCGGAACTTCAACTGGACGGGACTTTGGGATTCGGTGACCAGCGCCCGCCCGCAGTGGCTCCTCGCCGCGGTTGCCGTTGTGTACACCACCTACCTCATTCGGGCCGTTCGCTGGAAATATTTCATGAGTCAAATTAAGAAAGCGTCGCTCAAAAAGCTCTACGCGGCGCAAATCCTCGGCTTCAGCTCGATTTATTTGATTGGACGGCCGGGCGAATTTGTTCGGCCAGCCTACATCGCCAAGAAAGAAGATGTTCCGATTACCTCGATGTTGGCGGTCTGGCTGATGGAGCGCATCTTCGACGCGGTTTTCCTGGTATTGCTCTTCTCCCTGGCGCTTTCACTGATTCCAGCCGCAGCCATGACGTCGCGCGGGACCCGTGTGCTGAGCGACCTGCACCATGGCGGAGAAGTGATGTTGGGCATTTCCGCGCTGCTGGTGGTTTTGATGGTGGCCTATCGCCTGCGCACCGAGCAGATAGCCGGTTGGGTGCTTCGGGGGCTATCCTTCCTCTCCATGAAGCGCCGCAACCACGTGGAGCGGTTCTTGAAATCCTTTGCGGAGGGCTTGGGAGTCATTCGGGACTGGCCGTCCTTTTTAGCCAGTGTCCTGCTGACCGCGCTTCTATGGAGCACGAATGCCACCATCTTCTGGATCGTCTTCCACGGCCTTCGAGGGGAATTGGCGGCCATGCCTTGGCTCGCCTCCGCCATGGTGATGTTCTGCGCGGCGCTGGGCTTGGCCGTCCAACTCCCTGGCATTGGCGGCGGCTATCAAGTGGCCATCATTCTGGTGCTCACGGAGGTCTTTGCCATTGAAGCGGACGTTGCGGCGGGCGCTGCCATTTTGATCTGGCTGGTGATGATTGTTCCTGCTCTGGCGCTCGCCGTCGTCATCTTGATCCGAGAAGGGTTGTCCATCCGGCGATTGGAAGCCATTGCCGAAGAGGAGGAACGCGCCGCTGCCCTGGCGCAAAAAGAGAAATGATCGCAACGAGCCGACAACTGGGTGATGCGGCCGGGCCGCGAACTCCGGCACCGGGCGCCCAAAACTTATTGGAGACCATGAGTCCCTCCCGATGAAGTGCCCATTCTGCTCTCACCTCGAAGATAAGGTCGTGGATTCCCGCGCCGCCCGAGCGGGCGACACCATCCGCCGCCGCCGCGAGTGCCTGGCTTGCGGCCGGCGGTTCACGACTTACGAACGGTTGGACGAAATTCCTTATATGGTCGTCAAGAAAGACGGCAGCCGCGAGAAATTTGATCGGCAGAAGGCTCTGGCGGGCATCCTCAAAGCCTGCGAGAAGCGGCCCGTCGCCATGAGCCGCCTGGAGCAAATCGTCAACGACCTGGAGACCTACGTCGCCGAGTCGCCGACCCGCGAACGGCCGAGTTCCGAACTCGGCGCAATGGTGATGACCCGATTAAAAAAGCTCGACAAGGTCGCCTATGTCCGCTTTGCGTCCGTGTATTTGGATTTCAAAGACGTCCGCGAGTTTATGGACGAGCTCAAAGACTTGCTCAAAGCCAAGGCGAAATAGCAACCCTCGATTGCCTTCCAGTCTTGCTCGCCGGCCAATTGATGTTCGGTTCCTTGCGGCTTTAAGCCGTCACGGCAAAAAAGGCTGAGGGTTGGCCGCAACTCGTTGCCAAACGAACGCGCCGAAGGTGTGAAAGGTGCGGAACCCAAATCGCTGGTACAAGCGAAGAGCGCCTTGATTCAGACTGGTCACCGTCAGCGAGACTTCCTCAAAGCCCATTTGCTGAAGCATTTTCAGGCTGGAGCTGAGCAAGGTCGTTCCGACCCCCGCTCTTTGAAACTCCGCCGCCACGGCGATTTGCGGAAGATGCGCGGTGTTCCGCCTCACCCGCGTCGCCCCTAAAATGCCCGCCAACTTCTGCGTGGGACGGTGGACGGCCACCCAGGAGGCGCCGCTCAGAAACTCGCCGCAACCGTGGTGATAGATTACATTGTCCATCAGGCGCGATATGCCCTCCAAGCTGGCGTATTGCTCGTTAATCGCGGCATCCACGTGGTGACGGTAGGCATGATAAAGAAGTTCGGCAGCCTCGCGGTCGTAACGCCTTTCCCAAGGTTCGACCCAAAAGTCACCCTCCGTGGAGCCGGCCATTCGGGCGACCTCGGCTTCCGCACCGCAGAGCGGCCTGACCATAAACTCGCGCCCATAGCTGGCAAAGGCGCGTGAACGAAACCAGGTATTGAGCCGGTCAAAGGCGAAGTGCGGAAGTTGAGCCTCTACCCGCTCAATTTGCGGCGAACTCAGAAGCTCATGGAGCGCCCGCTCAAGCAGCCCTCGCGCGTAAGCCAGCGCCTCCGCTCCGGGCTCGACAAATAGATCGGCAACGACCGCGCGAGGCCCTTCGGTGAAATAAAAGCAAAAACCTTTAATCTGGCCATCGGCGCGGATTGCGCAGCCGGTGAGCCGCCTTTCTTCCAACCATTGAGAGATCAGGCGAACGGTAGCTGAGTAGTCCCAATGCAGCTCTTTTTGCCAGGCGTTGGCCTCGGCGCGGAGCAGTGGGTCCAGGTCCGCCGGTGCGATGTCGAGAATATCCGCCGTCTCAAATTTCAAGCGTGAACCTGTCGCCTTGGCCGCCAATTTCCAAGTATATCCCAACCGCTCAATGACCTTTCTCTCACCGCCCCCTCCGAAACCCCCACGCCGGCCAGCCGGTCACAACCCCATTCGCAGGTTGATGGCCTCTCCAATTGAAAATGCGGTTATGATAACATCTCTGGCTTTTGGTCGGCGGTCGAGACCCTAGGGCCT
>JAKASC010000108.1 GCA_021828245.1 Acidobacteriota bacterium | reverse complement strand
CAATTCGATTTCCGGCCACGTGCAGCTTCTGGCCCGGCACGGAGTTTCAGGTCCTTCGAGCGCGCGCCGCCTGCAAGTGATCGAACGGCAGATTGACAGTATTGTGCGCACCGTGAAGCAGCTCCTGTCCTGGACCCGCAAATTCGATCTGAAGCTGGAGCCGGTCTCTCTCCGCCATTTGGTGGAAGAGTCGCTGTTGCTTTCCTCGCCGGCCTTGCAGCATCGCCAGATTGAGGTTGTCACGGAATGGGACCCGGAATGTCCACCCGTCTATGCCGACGCCGGCTATTTGCAGCAGGTCTTTCTGAATCTCATCAACAATAGCCTGGACGCCATGCCGCGGGGCGGGACGCTCCGCATACGGCTGCGCGGGCCGGGGCACGCCAACGGACACGAGGCCACGCTCGAGTTTGAGGACACCGGTTCCGGCATTGCCCCCGAGGATCTTCGCCACATTTTCGAGCCGATGTTCACCACCAAACGGCTGGGCGCGGGAGCCGGCCTTGGTTTGGCGATCTGCGACCAGATTATCCGGCAGCACGGGGGCACCATTCGAGCCGAGAGCGAGGTAGGCCGCGGCACGCGCTTTGCCATCACGCTGCCTCTGGACGCGCGCGAGCAGACGGAGAGACCCTCCGCCGAGAGCGAGGAAACGGTAGTTAAGGCGCAAGCATGAGTGAATCCCTCTCAAACGGCGAATGGGCGAATGACTTCGAGCCGCGCCTGCTGGTCGTGGACGACGACCGGGATACCCGCGATCTCCTCCAGGAATTGCTCCGCGATGCCGGCTACTGTGTTTACTGTTCCAGCACGGCCGAGGAAGCGATCGCCCTCGCCAAACGCTTAAACTTTGAAGTGATCATCAGCGACATCCGGCTGGGGCCGGAGATGAACGGCTTGGATGTCTTGCGCGCGTACAAAGCCGTGCAGCCGCGCTCCGAGGTCATCCTCATCACCGCCTTCGGCTCCATGGAAACCGCCATCGAAGCCGTCAAGGCCGGGGCGTTTGACTATCTCTCAAAGCCTTTCAAGATTGATGAAGTTCTTCTGTTGGTCAAGCGCGCCATCCAGAACCGACGCCTGACCACAGAAAACGAAACCCTGAAAGTGAAGGTGTCGGGCGTTCCGAAGGTTTCCGAACTGGTAGGCCGAAGTCCGGCCATGCTCGCCGTGTACAAAAAGATTGGCTTGGTGGCTAACGGGCGTTCCACGGTGCTGATCTACGGCGAGAGCGGGACAGGCAAGGAGCTGGTGGCGCGAGCAATCCACTCCAACGGCCCGCGCGCCCGCGAGCGTTTTTTGGCGGTTAACTGCGGCGCGTTTACCGAGTCCTTATTGGAGTCCGAGCTGTTTGGTCACGTGCGGGGCGCGTTTACGGGCGCGACGTCCGACAAAGCGGGCATTTTTGAGGATGCCAACGGCGGCACGGTTTTCCTCGACGAAGTCTCGGATATGAGCGCGGGACTTCAAGTCAAACTCCTGCGCACCCTCGAGGACCATGAAGTCCGTCCTCTGGGCAGCAATGATTCCATCAAAGTGGACGTCCGCGTCATTGCGGCCTCCAACCGCAGGCTCGGCGAATTGGTGGAACAAGGCCGCTTTCGGGAAGACCTTTTTTACCGCCTCCGGGTGATTGAGATCAATCTTCCCCCTTTGCGGGAGCGCGGGCAGGACATTCCTCTGCTGGTGGAACATTTCCTTGGGCGATTGGGAGCGGAGCTTGGGCGTAAGTTTAAGATGAGCGAAGAAGCTCTTGAGGCGTTAATGACCTATGACTGGCCGGGAAACGTTCGCGAGCTGGAAAACACCCTTGAATCCATCGTCGCCTTGAGTCGTTCGGGCGTGATCTCTGTTGACGACCTTCCGCCGAAGATGCGAACCCTCCCGCCACGACAGAGAGAAGAAGTCGTAGAAGAGATCTTTCAAGGTTTGCCCACACTCAACGAAGTTTGCCGGCGTTACCTGCATCATGTCCTTCGGGCGACGCACGGCAACAAAACCGACGCCGCCGCTATCCTGGGCGTGACCCGCAAAACCATCTACCGGATGCTGGGCCGCTGGCCCTTGGCGGGCCTCGCCAACGAACCCGAATCTCCCGAAGAAAGGACCCCGGATCGGGAGAGCCCACGGACGCCGTCGGATGAGAATCGCCCCGGCAAATAATGCCACTCCATTTCTGGCGCTCCGTGAAACGGGCCCAGCAAAGGTCGGCGGTGACCTTCTGAACCCGTGCAGGTAAGCGCCTGAAAACAGAATGCCTCCGCGAGGCGTTCAAATAATCCGCGCGGAGGCCACTTTTAGGTTATCCTAAGAGGAGAAGGCGAGTCTTCTGAGACCCGTACGGCAGGGGAGGCGCGAGCGTTTCGTGAAATATTCCTACATCATCCAATGTGCCTGGAAGCACATCCGGTCAGGTTTCAAGCTGCCCTACATGACGATGTTTGAGACCACGCTGATGTGCAACATGTTTTGTGAGTATTGCATTTTTGGCGAAGCGGGGAAGTTCAATGACCTCAAGTCGCGCGCCGAGCGTGAGCGCATCTTTCGCCGGATTGATGAGATGGCGGAGCTGGGCGTTTTCGCCCTCAGCTTTTCCGGCGGCGAGCCTCTGCTAAACCCGAATACTTCCGATTACATTGCTTACGCTGCCGACAAAGGCATGTGGACCTCGATGCCGACCAACGGGTTGTTGATTAAAAAGTACGCTGATGGGGTGGCGCGGCTCGATATGCTGGAGGTGTCCATTGACTCGCTCAACCCTCAGCGTTTTGCCAAGCGGCGCGGCTTGGACGGCTTGCCGCGCATTCTTGAGAATCTCGATTATGTTTTGGCCAAGCGCAAGCCTTTCACCACGCAGATCAACGCCGCCGTCAACCTGGAGAATCTCGCCGACCTGCCCGCGTTGGCCGAATTCGCCAAAGCGCGCGACCTGGTTCTGCATCCTGAAGCCGTCCACAACGTGATGCGCGCTGGCGAGCTATTGCCCGACTTCGAGCTGCACGGGGCCGATCTCGACCGCGTGGAGCTGGCCTTGCGCGAACTCCGGGCCGCCTATCCCAAAAACGTCCGCTTCTACACCCACTATTACGATTTCTATCGCCGCGGCGGTTTTGGCCCCGACTTCCCGTGCCGCCATCCCTCCAAGCTGATCTCCATGAAGCCGGATGGTTCCATTCATCTTCCGTGCGCGTTCATGACGTTGTTCCAGTCGCAGGCGCCGTTGCAGGAGATTTTTGCCGATGAGCGCGTCAAAAAAATCATTGCCCAGGAAGCAACCCTATGGGATTTTTGCAAGGGATGCAAAATTGGCTGCCCGTATGAGGTCAGCGCTTTCACGAACAGCCCCATGCTCGCGGTGGAGTCTGCCCTGAATTTTCTTCGCATCGTTTGACGAAACTAGCGATGCGAGGAATGCACGAGCGGTTGCGGAACATAAGGGGAGCGAATCAGCCGGGTTCGGATAAGCCGGCCGTCTTTCCACTTAAAGACGGCCGTATCGAGGCGCGCCGGTCGAGCGTGGAACCCTCCCGCCAAAAACTTAATTTCCAACTGCTGGTGAATCATCCGCACTTTGGTAACCTGGAAAAAACTTCCGTTGTCTTCTTCCCCCGCGCCCCAATCCTGCGGCTCGAGCCGTGCGAGCAACCGAGGGCCGTGCGAAGAGATGGTATAAACAAACACCTCGTTATATTGCCAATTGGCGGGCCCGCTGCACGCGGTATGCACAGCCGCATCAAGGGGCTGGCCGGTCGCTAAATACCCATCAGCGACGCTCTCAACTTTGAAAATGTTGTGAGCGCCGGGCATGGCGGGAATTGCCTTTTCCCAAATTCCACCCTTGACCGTGATAAGCCGATCGAAGCCCGTCAGGTAACGCTTCCAACATTCCGAGGAATAGGTGAAATGGCGAAAGTCCACCCGCCGGATGCCTTCGCTCCTCGCCCCTGCCGGATCTTTCTCCGACTGGCGCCGAGGTAGATATTTCCAAATGTTCGGGTCTTCCTCGCCCAAAACCCAGGCGCAAAATCCTTCGAGGCCGCGACGCTTGGCGAGGCTCAGCCGCGCTCTAAAGGTCTTTGTGTCGGTGAAGAAGACCCATTCCCTCTGCCCATCGCGGTCATAGTCGAACCATGAAGTTTGATCAATGGGATCCCATTGAATCAGGCGGTGATGGTTCATCGCCAGCCGCAGCGCTTGGGACGCGCTCAGGCTTGCGGCCCTGACGTTGGGTAAATAGTAAAGGTTGGTCCCACGCTGACGAGCGAGCGGCCTTCCCGCCCACCAACGATATCCATACAAGGGAATGCCCAAGGACAACTTTTGTTTGGGTACTTGGCGCAGCGCGTAGTTCAATTGCCGAACCATCCATGGGGCGCCTGCAACCGGCCCGGGTGGAGTGAACCGCGTGTGCTCGTCGTAGGTCATCAGGCAAATCAGGTCCGCTGATTTCGCCAGGCCGGCAAGGTCATACGCGCCGCTCCAATGGCGATAGAACCATTGTCCAAAGGCCGTCGGGCGGCCAAGGCCGGGGGCGTTGGGGACGGTCGCAATGGAAAGTTTGTAACCGGCACGGTGTAGTGCCGCTGCCGCTTCGGCCACCGTGCTCGTCAGAGCCTTGCGGTCGCGCCAGTTGATGTCCTCAAAATCAATCTGAAAGCCTTGATAACCGTAACGCTGGCATTCGGCGACCAGCGCCCGCGAGAACCGCGCCCGCGCCATCCGGTCGTTCAAGAAGGCGTGATAAGTGTCCGGGTGAAAATTCCACGCGGAAACGATGGGCATGACGATGAGGTGATGCTCCTTGGCAACCCTCAGCACCGCCGCGTCCGGCTCTCCGCTCAAGGTGCCGCGGCGGTCCACTGAGTACCAGGTTGGGACAATCACGTCTATTTTGTCCGCGTGCGTCACAAATGATTGCACGGATCGGCGCGCGCGCGTCATGTAGAACAGCGCTTGGAACGCGGGTTGATGATGGGATGGCGATGTGCCGGCTTTCAAGGCGCCGAGGCTTTGAGAGGGCGCAATTCGTTGCCCAGTAAGCGCCAGCACGACGGTTCGGACTTGCTGCGATTCCAGCGCGGCTCGAGGTTTACTCTGATTGAATAAGCGACCGGGTGCGCCCGCCTTGACCCACCCTGCCGCCCCAATGACCCCTGCAAGCGCGCTCGCCAACGCTGTTCTTCGGATTTGCACTTGCGCAGTATGAGCGACGGCTCTTGACGGGTCAAGCTTCAAGGCTCGGTAGCAGACTCCTCAACAGGGAAGGCATGGTAGGCCCGAACGGACTCGAACCGTTGACCTCTACCGTGTCAAGGTAGCGCTCTAACCGGGCTGAGCTACGGGCCTACAAGGACTTAGCTGATTGACACTTGGCACTTGGGGTGGATTTTGGGATTCGCCCTCCCGAAAACCTGCCCCCTTAGGCTGTCCCATGCCGTTTTCGGGCAAGGCCGTGGGGATAGCCTCCAAGGCTTGCCTTTGGGCTTCGGGCCGGGTATGGCGGTAGCGCTTTGCAATCCGGAGGCTGTAGTAAGCGACCATCCGAGCACCTGAACAACTGTGGCCATGGCCACGCCGTTTTCGAGCATCTTAAGTGCGGCCGAATGCCCCGAATCATGATACCTCAGCCGCAATGTTCGGGGAAGCCCCTTTCATGTCAGAGGGCTGCCCGCGGGCGATCTCCAAGCGATGCAAAAGGGGTGGGTCGAGTTTCCACAAGAAGTTGTAAGGGACCGGTCGAGCAACCGGAACAGACGCGAGAGTTGGGAAACGCCCTGAGTCGCCGAGTTTCAGTGGCGACCTCACCCGACGGCACTGGTTGTCTCGCCACGGCCACCCTAAACTTTATTCCCGTGGCTCTTGGAGCGTGCGGTGCTGATATACTTACTGAGGAGGATGCTGAAGAGGTTGTGGTGCAAACCCTAGGGAACTTTGGAGGGTGAGGCAGCCTTCCAGCATCCAGATCTTCATGGGGAGGAGGCGAACCTCGTGCCCAAAACCGCCCCCTACGCATGGCGTCTTCACACGGAGCCCCCGAAGGCTGAGGGAATGAAAATTTCTGCCCTGATTGTGGATGACGAGCAGCCGGCGCGCGACGAGTTGGCATTTCTCCTCCGCCAGGTTCCGGATATCAACGTCATCGGGCAAGGCAAAAATGGTCTTGAGGCGGTCAACCTCATTCGCGAGCTGGGACCACAACTGGTCTTCCTGGACGTCGAAATGCCGGGGCTCGACGGATTCGGCGTCATCAAGCGTGTGTTGGAAAAGAAGCTCACTCTGCCGTTCTTTATCTTTTCAACCGCTTATGACCAATACGCCGTCCGGGCGTTTGAAGTGAACGCGCTCGATTATTTGCTGAAGCCGATTGAAAAGAGTCGCCTCGAAACGGCGCTGGACCGAGTTCGCCGCCTGATCGCGGAATCGGAGTCGGCTTCGCAGAAATTGGATCGCTTGGTCCAGATGTTGGCTGAGCGTCCGCCCTCCACGTCAGGCAAAATTGTGATCAAGACGAACGGCCGTTTGGTGCTGGTGGATGCCTCCGACATCGTTTATGCCAACATCCAGGGCGGAGTCATTAACATTGTGACGACTCATCTGGAAGGTCAGTCGAATTTCCGCACCTTAGAAGAGCTTCAAGGAGCGCTCGATCCCAGAATTTTCTGGCGCATCCGGCGTTCGCATCTCATCAACATCAACCGCATCAAAGAAGTGATGCCCTGGTTCAAAAGCTCCTACCAACTCAAGATGGAGGATCGGAAGCAGACCGAGATTCCCGTCAGCCGCAATCAAACGCGCAAGTTGCGCGAACTGCTGAATCTCTAGGACGCCTCCATGCCCCCGCGATGACCCAGGATTTCGAGTTCAATCGGCGCGGCGAGCCTCCTGAGCAAGCCTGGTCGTCAAGGTGCGAGGGCCGCGCGGAGGAGCGCCGCAGCGTTTAGTCAATCATTAGCCAGGAGAGAATTTGCAATGATGGTCAAGCGAGCAGGTTGGCTGTTGGTTTTCTGCTTCGTGGCGTCGTGGCCATTGCGGGCCCAGCAAAACCTTCTACCGCTCAGCTCGGTGGTGCGCCGGGTGGTGGCCAGCGACCCCGGCGTTTTAGCCCGCCAAGCGGAACTCAAGGCCGCCCAAACCGAGACGCGGCGCGCGGAGTCCAAGCGGCTCCCCAAGCTCGATCTCACAACCGGGACCGGCGTGGGAAAAAGCGTGGACGACCTTGCCAACGTTCTTCTCACCGGACTTGTCCCCGTCGCGGTGACCGACCCTCGCACCCGCTCGCGCCTGGCGAGTCTCTCCTTGAGCCGCCCATACGTTATCCCCGGCGCCAGCCTCGAAGATGATTTGTACGACGGCGGCGAGACGGCGGCGACCATCGAAACCGCCCGATTAAAGGCTGACAAGTCACGGGTTGGTCAAGGGCGAGCGCGCCAGGATGCGGCGTACCAAGCTGCCCTTTATTTTCTTCGACTTGCCCAAGGGCAAATCATGCAGCGCGATCTTGAAGAATACGCCCAGATCGCGCATCGGGCCGCGCGGGCGCTCTCCGCTCAAGCCAAAGTCGGCAAGGTCACGCCCGCCGAGGCCCTCGCCGGCATCTCTCAATATGAGGCCGCCGAAGCCTCTTTAGGGAATGACCGTGATGGCTTGCGCCTCTGGAGCCAACTGCTTCGGCGGCTGGGAGGCTTTGCGGCGGACACGGCCTTTGACACGCGGGCCCTGGAACGTTATCTGGCCACCTATCCGCTGTCCCCGCTGCCGAGCAGCATGGATATTTCAAAGACCCGCGCCGTTCAGGATGCCAACCTGGAGGCTCGAATTGCCGCCCAGCAGCTTCGGTCGGCGCGCGCAGCGCGGTT
>JAKASC010000107.1 GCA_021828245.1 Acidobacteriota bacterium | reverse complement strand
CAGGCAACTCCCGTTCCGCCGACCCGTGAAATAAAAAGGTGAATCAAAGCACTCGCTACCGTCTTTGTCAAGAATGCGTTCAAGCGCGTTTCATATTCAGTGAAATCGTGAAAGCACATCCGAGGTATGCCGTCCGGCAGCGAGTTGGCAGCTTGACCGCACGAGCGGCAACTCATCCGCCTGTTGGCTTTAATCCCTGGCCGCGTAAACGCTCATCACACCCCGCCGGAAAGAAAGCGAGCGGCACCCATCACCGAAAGTTGCGGAGGTGAAGGGCCACGACGGCTATACTGCCGCTGGGGTCTTCGGTGTTGCGGCCATAATAATAATTAATAGTAGGTCAATTGCTCTGGCTTTAATGCCAATACCTAAAGGCGCGTGGCTCAACTTTTGAGGAGTTGGCGGAGGCGGGCGGGGTAGCGGGTGACAGCTCCATCAATCCCATCGGCGATTTTTCGGCGCATGGCGCGGGGGCGGTCAAGGTCCCAGACGGCGACGCGCAGGCCGGCGCGGTGAGCGCGGCGGATGAACCGACGCGAGGCAAAAGCCCAGTAGGGAAGGATGGTCGTCGCGGCCAGCCGTTGGGCGCGGCGAATTGCCAGCACCGGCCGCGTGCAATCGAGACCCAGCGCAAGGCGCGAGTCCAATTGGCGCAGACGCAGTAGGGTCGGGAAGTCAAAAGAGATGACGGTTGTGAGGTCGCTCATCCCGGCGCGCGCCAGCTCTTCCAGCACGCACGCCTCAATGCCCGGGTAAACATGGCCGCCCAGCTTGATTTCCAAAAACAGCCGCAGCTTGCGGCGCCGTGCCCAGGCCAGCACTTGCGACAGCAGCGGAATTCGTTGCCCGATGTAACGTGTCTGGGCGCGCGCCGGATAGCGGCGATTGAACCAGGAGCCGGCGTCAAGACGCTTGAGCAGCGCGGCGGGATAATCGCTGACGCGGCCGAAGCCCGAGGTGGTGCGGCCGAGCGAGCGGTCGTGCAAGACCACGGGAACGCCGTCGGCTGAAAGATGCACGTCGCACTCAATAGCGTCGGCGCCCTGGCGCGCTGCAAGCTCAAAAGCCAACAAAGTGTTTTCCGGAGCCTCGCCGGATGCGCCCCGGTGGGCGATGACGAGCGGCGGAGAAATCAAGGGAGCGCTCGGCAGCGGGCGAAGGCGTTCGCGCCAGGTGGGTGAGAAGGCCATTAGACGGACAGTGCTTTTGAGGTGACGGTGAAGGCTTGGATGGCAACGTCGCGCTGGACGGGCGTCCAACCAAGCCGCTCGGCAAAGATGCTGGCGACGACGGGCAAGGCGGCGTCAAAGCCGCTCGCCGCAAACCAATTCAAGCCGGAGCGTCGGAGCAAGAAATCCTCCAGCGTCAAGGCCATCTCTTCGTCCAGGGCAAAAGCCACTTCGGCGGCTAATAAGGAAGGCTCGCCGGGCAACGGCTCGGCCAGGCGCGGCTCGCGACGGAGGGTTTCAAGAACCTGGCGCGCGCGGCGGCCGTAGGTGCGCGCCAAACGCTCGGCAGTGGCTGCCGGGATTTTGAAATCCTCTACGGCTTGGCGCGTGGCGTCGGCGACAAAGACTTCAAAATCCTGCTCGGGCGCGCCGGGAAACGGTGCGGTGCGGCCGGGATAGCCCCTATCACTTTGGCCTAGCCGCGAAGCGACGCGCGCCGCCAGGGTTTCTCCGAGCGAGCGTGCCGTGGTCAGCTTGCCGCCGCAGATGGTGATGAAGTTGCCGACCCAGGGGTCTTCGTGAAAACGGTATTCACGGGTGTTTTGCGACGGGCTAACCCCGGGCTGGAGAACCAGCGCCCGCAAGCCCGCGAAGCTGTTGCGAACGTCGGCCAAGGTGAGCGGCTCACGCAACACGCGATTGACGGCATGGAGCAGATACTCGGCGTCGGCGCGGTCGGGAGCAACGCTTTCGGGCGGGCCATCGAAATCAGTGTCCGTGGTGCCGAGCAGTGCATAACCGTGCCACGGCGCCAAGACAAAAATGCGGTCGCTCGGAGGAATGGCCGCGAACATGGCGTAACGGCCCGTCACCGGCGGAATAATGATGTGCGTACCCTTGGTCAAACGCACCGTGGGTATGCCGTCATAGCGGGGCAAAAGGGCGCGCACGCGGTCCACCCACGGGCCGGTGGCGTTGACCCAAAAACGGGCTGCCAGGCGGTGACGGCTGCCGGTAAGCTTGTCCACCACTTGGGCGGCGGCAATGCGCACAGGACGGCCGTCGGCGGTAGGCGCGGTCTCCAAGGCTTCGACTTCGGCGTAGTTAGCCACGACGGCGCCGTGCGCTGCGGCGTCGAGGAGATATTCGAGCGTGAGGCGCGCATCGTCGGTTTCTGAATCGTGATAGAGAGCTACGGTGCGAAGCCCCTCGGCGCGAAGCCGGGGCATTTCGCGCAGAGCTTCGGCGCGAGGAATCATGCGGTGACGGTCGCGCGGGCCGAGATTGCCCAAAAGATCGTAAAGCCAAAGCCCCAGCCGAATCTCCAGCGGCGAGTAAGGGTCGCCGGAGAAGATGGGCAGGCAGAAGGGAAGCGGCCGGGCCAGATGCGGCGCAAGCTGGAGCAGCAGTCGGCGCTCGCGCCGCGCTTCACGCACCAGCTTCCATTCGCCTTGCTTGAGGTAACGCAGGCCGCCGTGAATGAGCTTTGAGGAACGGCTGGACGTGCCGCTCGAAAAATCGCGCGCCTCCACCAGCGCCACCTTCAGACCGCGCAGCGCGGCATCCCGTGCCGTGGCCGCGCCATTCACGCCGCCGCCAATGATGGCGAGGTCGAAGAGCTGGTTGGAAAGGGCTTCCAGGCTGCGCTTCATGGTTCGTCCGGGATGATGCTAACACAGTTCGAAGCGAGCGTGGAACGAAAGGCATGCGCCTACGCGCGCCGGTGAGGGATACTGGCGGAAGAGCAAGCGTTGAATGAAGCGTCGGCCCACCGCACCTCCGCCGCTAGCTTGGACGAAGGCGTATAATCAGAAAACTGCGCCCGGAGGGGGAGAGGAAGTTTCTTTGGGGTGTTTGGCGAACGAGTGCGTCCGCGGGATGATGGCCGACTCTCGCTCAGCAACGTGCGCGGCCGGTCGGCCAGCGCAAGACGAACTAGATTAACTCGAAACCTTCAATCTGAATGAGCCACGTTCCTGTTTTCACGCTCGGTGAGTTGAAACTCTTTGCGGCATTCTCCATCTTTCTGACCAGCTATTTTGTGTTTGCCGTCGGAAAGTTTCCCGGGATGAAAATTGACCGGCCGGGCGCGGCCATCATTGGTGCGGTGCTGATGGTGGCGTTTGGCATCGTGCGGCCGGATGCGGCGCTGAGCGCGATTGACTTCAAGACCATCGTGCTGCTGTTCTCCATGATGCTGATTGTCGCCACGTTGCACCTGGCGGGATTTTTCGACGGCATCACGCGCTGGGTGGTGGAGCACCTGCGGCCACGGCATTTGCTGCCCACGGTGATCTTTTTAAGCGGCGTGCTTTCGGCATTTTTTGTGAATGACATCATCTGCCTGGCGATGGTTCCGTTTGTGCTGACGGCGACGCGCCGCATGGGCGTCAAGCCTTTGCCCTACCTACTGGCCGTGGCGACGGCCTCGAACATCGGCAGCGTGGCGACAATCACCGGCAACCCTCAGAACATGCTGATTGGTTCATACTCGGGCATCGGTTATCTGGTTTTTCTTGCGCACCTGGGGCCGGTGGCGCTGGCGGGGCTGTTTCTGGATTGGCTAATTTTGTCAAAAGCTTTTCCAACCACCGAGCCGACTCACCCACCGAAGGTTGAGACGGGCAGCGTCGAAACCAGGGAGCCGGTCCGGCTGGTCAAACCCGGCATCGTCATATTGATTGTGCTGGCCGGTTTTTTGGCTGGCGTTCCGCCGGCAATGATGGCGGCCTTCGGCGCAGCCATGATGCTGATTACCCGGACTCGCGAGCCGCGGCAGGTCTATGAAGAAGTGGATTGGGGATTGCTCGTATTCTTTGCCGGGCTGTTCGTCATTATTCAGGGCGCGCAGAACGCCGGTATTACCGACGACCTTCTCCACTTTGCAAGACCGCTGGGCATTCAAAGCGCCGGAGTCTTTACCGTGGTGACGGCGGTGCTCTCGAATATCGTCAGCAACGTGCCGGCGGTGATGCTGCTCAAATCCATGGTGCCACAATTCACCAACCCCCACCTGGGATGGCTGGTGCTGGCGATGGCCAGCACCTTGGCCGGCAATCTGACCATCACCGGCTCGGTGGCGAACATCATTGTGGTGGAGCGGTCGCGCGACGTCGAGGAGATTAGCTTTGGCGATTATTTTCGAGTGGGATTGCCCATTACGGTGTTGACGCTGGTGGTGGGTTCGGTGTGGTTGTGGTGGATCAAGTGAAACGGCCTGGGGAATTCAGTGGCCGTTCGTGAAGGACGGCGAAGCGGGCGGCTCAAAACCGGAGCACGCCAGGACCGGCAGGCGGGGATATTTGGCAAAGTTGGGATCGCTCATCGAGCGGCGGCAAAGATAAAAGACGGAACGGCGGTGAGACTCGATGCGGCGGGCATGAACGCACTCGGCGCAGAGGCCGGCGACGGGATTGGAGGATGGGCGGAGTTCGGGTTTCATTGGCGAAGAAACGCGCGAGGAGCCCGCAAGGGAAAAGAGACCATCGCGGCTACCGTCGGCGGACGGCAAGGCAGGATTTGGGCTGCCGGGGTCGGCCAGCAACGCCTCATAAACCCGCGCCACAACGATCCGGCGATGGAGACATCGCGGCCCCAGCGGTCACGGCAAATGGCAGGAAGCGAGGCCGCGCTTTTCAAGGTATTGCTGGTGATAATCTTCGGCGCGCCAGAACTCCGCCGCGGGAGCGATCTGGGTGACGATGGGCCGCGAATAGGCGCCTGATTGCTCAAGCCGTTTCTTGGAAGCGCGGGCAGCGGCCTCCTGAGCCGGGCTGTGATAGAAAATCACGGAGCGGTATTGTGTGCCCACGTCGGGGCCTTGCCGGTTCAACTGGGTCGGGTCATGAATTTTCCAAAAAGTGTCGAGCAGCGCCTCGTAGGAAACTTTGTTGGGATCGAAATCCAGTTGAACCACCTCCGCGTGGCCGGTTCGGTCGGTGCAGACGTCGCGATAACTCGGATTGGGCAGCGTGCCGCCCATAAAACCCACGGTCGTCGCGATGACCCCTGGCACTTGCCGGAAAGCCGCTTCCACACCCCAAAAGCACCCTGCAGCGAAAGTCGCCTTTTCCATGTTCACCCTCCTGAATTTCCAGTTTAGCTGAAACATGCCCGCCGCGCCAGCGCTCGCTCACAGGGGGTTGTCGGATAGCGACACGCCTGCGGCTCGGAGCGCCGCGCCACTCCGATCCGCAGAGGCATGTTGCCGGGTTGAGTCCCCGGATAGTTGCGTTAGAAAAACAGCTTCAGCGAAAGCTGAATGATTCTGGGGAAGTTTTGCTGGAAAAGGTTGACGGTTCCAAACCCTTGCCATCGCCCGTTGACCTCCTTAGGCGGTTGGCTGGTGTTCTCGTTCGGCCCCGGAAAGAGCGGTGTGTTCATCAGGTTGAAGGCATCGGCGCGAAACTGAAGCCGCTTGGACTCCGTCAGGGTGAAATCCTTTTGGAGCGAGAGGTCGAGATTGGGGATGTAGGGGTTGCGAAGATAACCGATGCGGTCAGGCTGGTTGCCTTGGCCGAACGAGGGGATGGGCGTGTAGCAATCTTTAGGAATCCCGTTGCAGTTGTAAATCCATTGGGAGAACGTCGGCCCGCCTGTAGGAACGAAGCCATGATGACCCACATACCAAACGTTGGGAACACCCACGGGCGTGCCGGATTCGTCGGAGAAAATCCAGTCTAAACGCCAGTTGTTGATGACGCCGCCCCACAGTCGCGAAGGATTGGAAAAGATGTACTTGGCGCCTCGCCCCATCGGGAGGTCCCATTCTCCGGCCAACGTGAAGACGTTCGTGCGGTCGTAGCCGATCGGATTATAGATGGGATGCGGGTCCTGCCAGGGCCAGCCGTTGCGATAGCTGGTGAGCGCCATGTTTTTGGAGTAGGTGTAGGCGAGCTGATAGCTGAGGCCTCGGCGGGCCCCATAGAGCCGCTTATCCAATTTCACTTGCAGCGAGTCGTACCAGCTCTTGCCATAAGGATCGGTGTAATCGCCAACCAACCCGAATTGATTGAGCGGGACCAACAAGTTGGCGGCCCTCACCGTTGGGGATGAGCCTAGGCTGCTGTTGGAAGGCACCACGCCATAATAGGGGTTGGGAACCTGGGCGTTCAGTTCGCTTGCCAGGGTGGAATCATAGTGATTCTGCTGCAAGTCCGGATAACCCCAATCCAAGGGAAGAACGCCGTTGACCCATTCGAAGACGCCTTGCGTGCGCAGGGCGCGCGCGTAATTGCCCGCGTACTTGACGCTCAACACCGTATGCCAGGGTAGTTGGCGCTGAATGCCGATGGACATAACCGTCGCACGCGGGATTTTTCTCTGCGGGAAGTCGAGACTTTGCGAATTGCCGAGATTGGTCTCAAGCCCCAGGGAAGACCCGACGGGTTTGATCACCCCGTTAGGATAGGGAGTTCCTGTCAAGAAGTAGTCGCTGGGCGTTACGCCGCCATTGAGGGAGCTGATGTAGGGGGTAGTGATGCTGAAACCCGAACGTGTGCCGCCCTCGATGCCGTAACCGAATTCCCAGCCCCATCCACCACGAAGTACGGTCTTCGGGTCAATTTCGTAAGCAAAGCCGAGACGCGGAGCGAGGTTGCTCCAGTCAATGTTGTAGGCATTGCGCGGCTGGCCATAGGCGCCGGTAAACTGGATTCCGCCGTGAACCGTGCCGGGATGGATGGAGGGTCCGGCGGTCGAGCCGGCGGCGGCATAAATCGCCGCCGTGGCTGCCTGCCAAGCCGCCAGGTTCTTGGAGTTGGAGATGTTGGATTGGTACGTCGAGCTGTTGGTAATAGGGTTGACGCAACTCAGGCACATGCCGCGGTTGAGCCCGTTGAAGCGGTCCACCACGCCACCCACGACGTCGTAACGCAAGCCAATATTCAAGGTGAGGCGATGGTTGACCCGCCAGTTGTCTTGGCCGTAAATGGCGTACTCAGGGATGGTTTCATACACCGTGTGCTCCCAATCCACGCCGCCGCCGGTCGGGTAGCCGAGCAGCAGGGAGGCGATGACGTTGCCGTCGGTGATGCCCGGCAGAGCATCTCTGCGCATTGGATTGTATTGGGTCGGCTGAGTGCCGAAGGAAAAGGTTCCGTTCGGATGCCCCACGTCGAACGGATTGGCGAAATTCCACCGGCCAATCTCCCCTCCAAACTCGAAGCTCTGCGCGCCGTGAATCTTGGTGAAGTCCACATCGAGCACCATCGTCTGATTCATCTGCGTGCTCACCGTGTTGCCGATGATCCCGGGATAAAGCTCGCCAAAGCTGATTTGGGGCAGCAGGTCTTTGAAGGCCGTGGGAACATCCGGCATGTGAAGCCCGATGGAGCTGGGGGTTGGCGTGGAAAGCGGGCCGTTCGGAAACCGCGAGTTGAAGCGGGTGAAGGAGAGCTTGAAATCTCCTACCAGGCTCGGCGAGAAGGTGTGCGTCATGTCTTGGCTGGCCACGATGTTCTCCCGGAACGTGTGGATGTCGCCGGTTTCCGCCGGCCCCGTGAAGCCGCTCGAATCGCGGAACTCGTGGCCCCGTTGCCATTCAAACACGCTGTACCAGCGGGTGCGGTCGCTGGTAGTGTAATCCACGCGAACCATCGGTTGCCAATAACGGTATTCGTCCGGGGTGGTGGCGATGTAATTGTCCACGATGGAAGTGGTGTTGATGTTGGGCATGGGAAAGAGATTGAGCAGGGCCGCGGCCGCGGGGTCAATGCGATTGGCAGGGATAGTGTCATTGGGAAATTCGGTGC
>JAKASC010000106.1 GCA_021828245.1 Acidobacteriota bacterium | reverse complement strand
AGTCATTTTTGTTCCGCTCGTCATCTACGGACTTTGGGTGCGCCGGATTGTTCCGTTGGTACCCTCAGGTCGGCAATGGCTCTCCCTGGGCGGATACGCTGCGTGGTGCGTGGTCCAACAATATTTGACCCAATCCTATTTTCACCGTCGGCTCATGAAGATAGTCCATTCGCCGCTCGTGGCTTCCGGCCTGGTAGCCACGATGTTCGCCGCCGCCCACATTCCGAATCCCGTCCTAATGGCGGCCACCGGCATCGGCGGCTTTATCTTCGCGGAGGTTTTTCGACGCCACCCCAACATATGGCCGCTGGCTTTCGCGCAGGCCGTCGGAGGTTTCCTCATCGCAGCCATTACGCCCGCCGCGTTAATCCATAACATGCGGGTGGGGCCGGGATACTTTTTCTATGGAATTCGCTAACCGGAGGTTCGCAGGGTGGCGCGCGTTTCAACCGGAGATAACGGCAGGGTGGGTGTTTGGCCGAAAATTACCACAGCGCCACCAGATCGCGCGCCTGACGCCATCGCGGCAAATAGGGATAGTCGTTCAACTGACCTCGAAAGCCTGCTTCCCAGCGACCCGGAATCGAGGCTTGGCATCGCGGGCATCGTCCCTCGGCCGTCAAGCGATAATCAGTGATGAGGTACCCGTAGCGGCCCACAAGCAGTTCCTGGCAATTGGGGCACCGCGTGTTTTCAAGGTCGCCCACTCGACCAGGAAGATTACCAGCATAGATAAATCGTAAACCCGCATGCCGCCCAATTTCCACGGCCCGAATCAGATCGTCGGGCGAAGTGTCTCGCGGTTCCGTCATCTTGTAGTCCTGATGAAACGCGGTGACGTGCCAAGGAATGTCGGGTGATACGCTCACCAGGAACTCTGTCAGGCGTTTGAGCTCATCGTCGGAATCATTGAAACCGGGAATCAAAAGTGTCACGACTTCCAGCCAGATACCCATGCGATGAAGGGTGCGGACCGACTCGAGAATCGGCTCGAGCCGCCCGCCCAACTGGCGGTAATGCCGGTCGTTGAAGCTCTTCAGGTCCACTTTGTAGAAATCCACCCACGGCCCCAGGTATTCCAAGACTTGGCGGGTGCCGTTGCCGTTGGAAACGAACCCTGTCTTTAGACCCCTCCCCCGCGCCTCTTTGAAAATAGCCACCGCCCATTCACTCGTGATGAGCGGCTCGTTATAAGTGCTCACCACCACCCGCGCACCCTCAGCCAGCGCATCCTGCACCAGGTCTTCCGGCTTTGCGGCAAGCGGAGGCGACACGGCCCGCGGATCGCGGATCGCCTGCGAAGTGACCCAGTTTTGGCAATATGCGCAGTGCAAATCGCAACCCAGCATGCCAAAGCTGTAGGCGAGCGCGCCGGGCAGGGCGTGGAAAAAGGGTTTTTTCTCAATCGGGTCGCATTGAACGCCGCCCACATAGCCCCAGGGCGCAAAAAGCCGCCCGCCGCGGTTGAACCGGACCTTGCACACACCAACCTGACCGTCTGGAATCCGGCAGGCATGGCCGCACGCGTAGCATCGGACAAATCCGCGCTCCATTTTTTCCCTCAGCTCAGGAGCAGCTTCCCGCGCGTTGCTTTCTAAAATGTCCTTGAGTGCTGGCATCGCCTTCCTTGGACGTCACGGCAGGCGCCTTTTCGGCCCTCCTTTGACTATTATACTCCCCAGCCTTCGTCAATGTTCCACGCCGAGCAGCAGGGCAAGTGGAGTGAATAAAGATTGCTTCCGCTAAAACTGAGTCGTGCGGCGTCCCTCAGTGAACAATCTCAAGTGATGCCACCACTCGCGATTACAAGACGTAACAGTCTGACTGCCCATGGTAAGTAAAATGTGATATTGTCAGCATCGTGCATCCCATCAGCGGATGCAGAGTAGCTCTCAAGCCAACCGCAGGAGGCATCTGACGTGAACCTGCAAGACGTTGCCAAGAAGGCGCATGTCTCCATTGCGACCGTCTCTCGTGTCCTGAACAATGTGGGTCCGGTCAAAAAATCCACTCGTGCGCGGGTGTTGAAGGTTGTCTCCGAGCTCCATTACCATCCGAACCTCCATGCCCGGAGCCTGGCAGGAGGCAAAAGCCGGACCTTGGGCGTGATTTTTTCCAACCTGGAAAATCCGTTCTTCCTAGATATCTTTCGTTCCATCGAATCCGACGCGCACGAGCGAGGCTATGAAGTGCTCGTCGCCAACACCGATTACCGTCCGCAGCAACTCGTCTCCAGCATTCACCTGATGATGGGGCGGCGCGTCGCGGGTCTGGCCGTGATTGTCTCGGAAATGGAACCTCACCTGATAAACGAGCTGACCGAGGCAAATCTACGGGTCGTTTTTTATGACGTCGGCACTCCCAGCAGAAACATCTCCAACATTCGCGTTAATTATCCTCGTGGCGTCCAAAAGACGGTGGAATATCTCTATTCGCTCGGTCACCGTCGGATCGGCTTCGTAGGACACCACACGGGGCTTGACCCACTTTCCGACCGCCAGAGGTCCTTCATTGAGGCGATGAAGCGCTGCCCTCAGCATGTGGAGTATGCGACGGCCGCCGACCGGGATGGCCCCGAGGGCGGCCAGCAGGCCACGCGCCAACTGCTCCAAACGGGCCTCCGGCCCACCGCCATCGTCGCCGTCAATGATTTCATGGCTATCGGAGTGCTCAAGGAATTGCGGGAAAACAATCTCCGGGTTCCTGCCGACGTTTCCGTTACGGGCTATGACAACATTCGGCTGTCGGAGTTCGCTGTGCCGCCGCTCACCACCGTCAACATCCCTCGAGCTGAAATTGGCCATCTGGCATTCAGAGCGCTGACACCCGAGGAGGACGGAGCGCAGCTCGAGGGCCGTGAGTTTCGCATTAATCCTGAGCTGGTCATTCGTGAATCAACCGCATCCCCTCCCGGCTCGGCATAAACACTCCTTTCGCGTTGCCATGACGGAGCGGCAAAGCTGGCAACCTTCGGCGCCTCCATTCCTTGACCAAGCCTTAGATCCGACTACACGATATCTTCCATCTCTTGGTTCCAGTGCATGGTGCGGCCGAGACGAAAAGCCGCGACAGCCATTTGGCAGGCGATGGCGGAGCGATAGCCGATTTCGAACGGGCAATTTGGGGTTTTACGTGTGCGGACGCAATCGAAAAAGTTCCGCATGTGGGCTTCGGTTTCGGAGGAACTGCCAAGGATGTTGGAGCCTTCCGCCGGCGCGGGCGTTTCCACCGCGGCCGAGGGCCCGCCATGTCGCGTCTGCGGAGCATAGCTCACCCGATCGCCAATACGGATGATGGTTCCCTTATTTCCCAGGAGCAAATCGTTGCCTGACTGGCCGTAATAATTGTTTCCGAAGCCCGCATTCCAACTGAACAAAATCTTCTCGGGCAACGATAGGGTAACGTCCATCGTATCGGGCACCTCCATGCCAGGCGAGAGATAATTGGCGCCGTTCATCGTCGCGCTCAAGGGAATGCTTAGATTCAACGCCTTGAACCAAAAGCCGACCTGATGCACCATATTTTCAAACACGTCGCCGCCCGAATAATCCCAGAAAAATCGCCAATTGATGTAGCGGTTGGGATCAAAGGCGTGCGGCGGAGCCTCGCCCTCAAACGCCTTCCAATTGAGGTGTTGCGGGTCGCAATCCGGCGGGATGGGCCGCTTCCAGCCGCCATACGGCGCGTTGCGGTAGTGGTGAGTGTGCAGCGCAGTCACCACTCCCATGCGCTCCGGCGTCGCCAACGCCTTCACCTGAAGGAAGGCGGTCCCGCTGGTGGATTGAATGCCCACCTGAACCACGCGGCCCGATCCCTCAAACGCCCTCTTCATTTGTCGGGCAAAATGCGGGTTGAAAGCCATCGTCTTTTCTTGATAAACATCTTTGCCGGCTTGGATGGAAGGAACAAAGTTCAAGGCGTGCTGATGCTGCGGCGTGGCAATCAACACCGCGTCTATCGTTTTGTCGTCCAGCAGCCGGCGAAAGTCGCGGTAGGTTTTGATGCCGGGCACGATCTGGCGAGCCTGCTCCAATCGCAGGGTGAACACGTCGGCAACCGCCACAGCCTCGGTATTGGGAGATCGCAGCGCCGCCCGGAAAATGGCCTTGCCACGGTCTCCGGCTCCAATTAAACCGAAGCGCACCCGGTCATTGGCTCCCAAGATTCGCCGCGAGGGCACGACTCCGTTAACAGCGGCTGCGGCCGTCCCTCCCAACATTCTCTTCACAAACTCTCTTCGGGAAGACATGCTTGACCTCCTCATGGTACGGCGTGATCCTTATCCTCTCGGCCTGCGTGTTGGCCGCCATTCCGCCGCTTAACCCCAAACCGGTCATTCGCCCGCGATGAGGGGCGGCTTCAGAGGCTTCGCCTCACGCCGTCGAGTACTTTTGGCAAAGAGCCTTAACCTTGTCCAAAAGCTTTGGAACGCCCACCATCGGATCCTCTTTGCCCTCGTACTCCACGGACATAAACCCGCGGTAGCCGGCCTCGGCAAACATCCGCCAAACGCGGTCCATGTCTATTGGCGTTCCGTCGTCAAAAACGTCTCGGATGTGCGTGTGGCTGGCGTAAGGAATGCAAGCCTTAATCTGCGCGTAGGCGTCCTGGGTCGGGGTCGGAATGAAGTGGGTAATATCCAAATTAATGCGCGCGTAAGGCGAGTTGACTCGATGCATAATTTCAAGGCACGCATCAGCGGACTGCGTGATTCCAGAGTGGTCTTCGACCCCCAAAATAATGCCTTTGGTCGCAGAATAGTCACTTCCCGCCTTCATGACTTCCACGACCCAATCAATGCCTTGCTTGAGCGTGGCCCCAGGCGGCAGCTTCCCGGCAAACACCCTCAAATGGGAGGCGCCCAGACGATCCGTCGCGTCCACCCATTGCTTGATTTCCCGGATGGCGCGCGCGCGTTTCTGTCGGGTGGGTTGAACCATTGAGACGCCGCAGGCCGCCCCGGAAAATGGCACTCCGTTTTCGTAGGCCAGATGCCTCAATCCGGCCAAATAAGCCGGCTCCATGGACTTGTACCAGTAACCGGTCATGTCCACGCCCACTGTGCCAATCTTCACTCCTTCCAAGATGAAGCTCGCCATGGTCATTTGACCCTTCGACAAATATTTTCGGTAGGAATACGCGCAGCAGCCGGGGAAAAGCCTCGGGTCCTTGGCACGAAGCGCGGAAGGAGGTTCCGCCAAGACCGCATGGGACAGGTTCCAACCTGCCCCGGCCGTAACCGCGATGGTACCCGCCGTTTTGAGAAAGCCTCGCCTCGCAATTTTCATCGTGGTCGCCTCTCCTTGGTTAGAGTTTTTCACTCGCCAGCATCGCCAAAGAGTTTAGCCTGACATGCCAGCCGAGCAGAAGTGTTAAAAAGCTTCGCGCCGTTCTCGAATACCGACAGGGCGCCCGACGAAAGCCGAGGTCCGAGTCAACTAGGCTCGGCGAGCGATCCTCCGCACTTTTCCATACCCCGCTTTGACGTTCTCCAACGAGTAAGCTATTGTACATAGAATTGATGACAATGGAAGGAGCGTAAACTTTTTCGGCGTGGGCAACCGAGGCATCTCGGCGCCGTGCAACAGGTCATGGCTTGAGATGGGTTGCCCCTTGAAAATTCGCTTATGGCCCAAAACGCTCGCTCCCCCTGGGAAAAACGGCACCAACAGTGGCTCGACTTCGTTCTGAAAATAGCAGACGCTTTTCAAGCCGGCCGCGCTATTCCTCTCGGGCCTTCTTCTACGCCACTGGTTGCTCCGACTCCTTTCAGCACGTCAGTTCGCTCCACCACCATTTTGGTCGCCTCGCCCCATCCGGACGATGAAGCGCTCATCAGCGCTTTGCCGCTGCGCCTGAGAATCGAAACGGGCGCCCGCGTCGTCAATTGCGCCGTCACCTTGGGGAGCGACTTGAGTCAACGGGCTCGCCGCCGCGCGGAACTTGAATCCTCCTGTTGTGCCCTCGGCTTTGACCTTATCGTACCCGGCGATGAAGGACTGGATGACGTAAAGCCGCAGAGTCGTCAGAGTCACCCCGCGTCATGGCAAGAAAAAGTGGAAACGCTTCGAATCCTCTTCGACCGGGAGCGCCCCGACGCCGTGTTCGCCCCGCATGAGGAGGACTTCAACACTACCCACGTAGGAACCCACTACCTTGTGGTGGACGCGCTCGTGGCGCATCTGGCGCACAGCCACCGCCCGCCTGTTTTGCTCATCGAGACCGAGTATTGGCACCCGCACTCGAACCCCAACCTGATGGTCGGCGTCACGCCGGAGACGCTCGCCATTCAGATGATGGCCACGGCCGAGCACGCCGGCGAGGTCTCGCGCAACCCCTACCATCTGGGATTGCCGGCCCGGATGATGGATAATGTCAGACGCGGCTCGGAAGTAGTTGGCGGTCAGGGCGCGCCGGCGAAACCATTTATGTTCGCGGAACTGTACCGGGTTACCAGAATGTCGGCTCAAGGGGAGGTCCCACCGCAGCGCGGCGGATTGATTGTAGCTCCCGATGGTGAGCTAAGACTCTCTGACCTAGAGAACTGGTATTGGCCCAGTGCCGCTGGAGATTCGGGCCTAACCCCACAAAACGATGGAGGAAAACTGGTATGAATACAATATGGCTGTCCTTTGTGTTGTTGCTTGTTCCGGCTTTTCCCGGCGCTTCGCACCCCCAGGCTGCCCACACCCTCCGGCTCGAGACCGGGCGACCTTTTGATGCGGCATTGCCCCGCGATTTCTATCTCCAAGGCAACGCCATCCCGACGGAGAAGCGAAATGCGGCGCTTGTGATAACTCCTTCCGGAAAGCAACTGCTCTTCGCTCTTTTGGATACGAGTGGGTATAGCTCTCAAATTCAGCAAAAGTACATTGGGATGATCATTGCCGAGGGGCGTGCGTCCGTTGGAACAGCTTCCCTAAAAGTTGGAAGCTATGGGTTCGGGCTAACAACGAAAGAAGACAAGACATATTTCAACATCTATGATCAGGCTGGGACAAAAATGGCTTCTTGCTTAATGAAGAACGATGCACAACTCAAGGTGCCGCGACCGCTTCAAGTGGTTCTGGCCAGGGATGGCACCGCCCGCCTCTACATCGGCAGGGAGTGGGTCCAAATCAGGTAATCGCCTTTGCAAAAACAACCATCTCCACTGGGCGCATGCGATAAAGCCCAAGGGATTCGACCCGAAAGCAAGCCATCGAGCCCAATGATAACGTTATCTGCAACAGGCAGGCCGTTGCCAAGCAGTGCAAGATACCGCGCTTCCACTTGGGGAGCCGTGATCGGTGTTGCGTTAAGCCTCGTGTTGTTTTCTGCCACGTCAGAATCGAAGACCAGACCCAAAGAGAGAGAACCGTTTTTCAAAATCTCTGGCATCGTCACTGCAATTACTCCCAGCCGGATCACGATCCAGGGAACTCAAGGAGGGCCGGTCACGCTGGTGACCTCTCGGGATTACCGCGACGAGGTTGCCTTTGGCTCCGACGTCGAGGCGCGCTACACGGTAGAGCGAGGCATCAAGGTCCTCGAGTCACTGACGCCGCCGCTCGAGAGCTTATTTGTCCCCGCCTACGAGATTCGGCGGGAGATTCACACCGTCATCGTCCTGCCCGATTCGAGGGTCGAGGGATCCGGCGATTTCTTTGACGCGATGGAACATTACCTCCGCTCCCAATTTGGCTGGTATGTCAAGCCGCGCGTGCTGGCCGAGGAAGCGCGACGGTATGCGGAGCGGACCCAATCCACCCTCAATCTGATTAACCCGAAAACGGGCGCCGTGGACATTTCCCAATATACGCCCGGCCGGCACGACCTCATCCGCCAAATTGCCGCGGTGACTCGCGTGGATGCGGTTTTGGATGCCCGGCTCGTCGTGCACTCGGCGCTCCTGGATGCACGCCATCGCGTGGCCATTTGGGACGGCTACAAGGAATTTGC
>JAKASC010000105.1 GCA_021828245.1 Acidobacteriota bacterium | reverse complement strand
TGATGGTGGCAAAAATCATGGTGGTGGCGCCGACGACGGCCGTGCCAATCAGCACCGGCTTGGCCGTGGCTTTGAAGGTGTTGCCGGCGCCGTCATTGGCCTCCAGCATTTCTTTGGCCCGTTCAAAGTCCACGCTGAGGTTAAAGTCGCGCTTCAATTCCGCCTGCACGTTGGGAACGTGCTCGATGAGGGAAAGCTCATAGACCGATTGGGCGTTGTCGGCCACCGGACCGTAAGAATCCACGGCGATGGTCACCGGCCCCATCCCTAGAAATCCGAAAGCGACCAGCCCGAAGGCGAACACCGGGGCCGCGGCCGCCAGCATAATGCTGCCGAGGCCGCGCAGGCTGACCCAGGAGCCGATGGCCATCAGCACCATCATCGTCAAGCCCAGGTAATAGCTGGAGAAATTGCCCGAGACAAACCCGGAAAGAATATCGAGCGAGGCGCCGCCTTCGCGCGCCGAGGTGACCACTTCCTTGACGTGCCGCGATTCGGTGGAGGTGAACACCTTCACGAGCTCCGGAATCACCGCGCCGGCCAGCGTCCCGCAGCTCACAATGGTCGAGAGCTTCCACCACAGCGTGGGGTCGCCGCCCAAGTTCGGAATGATGACGGCGGAAATCGCGTAGGTCAGGAGTATCGAAGCGAAGGAGGTAATCCAAACCAGCGAGGTGAGCGGCGCCTCAAAGTTCATCTCCTTGGCCGACTGGTACCGGCCGCGCGCCAGGGCAGCGTTCAGAAAGTAGGCCACCGCAGCCGCCACCAGCATGATGATGCGAATCACAAAAATCCAGACCAACAGTTGCACCTTGGTAACCGGGTTTGGAACCCCGAGAAGAATGAACGTGATGAGCGCCACGCCGGTCACGCCGTAGGTTTCAAAGCCGTCGGCCGTCGGCCCCACCGAATCGCCTGCATTGTCGCCCGTGCAGTCGGCAATCACGCCGGGGTTGCGCGCGTCATCTTCCTTGATTTTGAAAACGATTTTCATCAAATCGGAGCCGATGTCGGCAATCTTCGTGAAGATGCCGCCCGCAATCCGCAAGGCTGCGGCGCCGAGCGATTCGCCAATCGCAAACCCGATGAAGCACGGACCGGCATAGGCCCCGGGCACAAAGAGAAGAATAATCAGCATCATCAGCAGTTCGACGCTGATGAGCATCATGCCCACGCTCATCCCTGACCGCACCGGAATGCGATACACCGGAAACGGCTTACCCTCCAAGCTGGCAAACGCCGTGCGCGAATTGGCCAGCGTGTTGACCCGAATGCCAAACCACGCCACGCTGTAACTTCCCAAAATCCCCAGCACGCTGAACAGAAGGATGATGCCCACCCGCAGAGCTTCGTACTTCAACAGCACCCCGAAATACAGCACAATGATGGCCGCGATGAAAAGCCAAAGCAGGAGAAGGAATTTTCCCTGCTGCACCAGATACGTCTTGCAGGTCTCCCAGATCAGTTGGGAAACCTCGCTCATCGCCCGATGAACCGGCAAGCGTTTCAAGCGGCTGTAGCTGACGAGCCCGAACAGTAAGCCGAAAATGCAAAAAAGGATTCCGTACATCAGCAGCGCGTGGCCGCCTATACCGAGGAATTTGACCTTTGTGAAATTGGGCAGTTGCAGGTTGGCTTCGCCGGCTTGGGGATGGGCTGTCTGGGCAAAGGTCGTGGAAGCCATCGCCATCCCCGCCGCCAACAGGAGCCATCGCCAGACGGCTCGACTTCTGCCGATGCGCTCGGCCTTCTCCCCCAGGCGCCTTGCCGCGCCCCTGGCCTGTTGAACGATGCCGGAGCACAACCGCGCTCCCGACGCGGCGTCTTGAACCACCGGGTGAAATCTCGCCTCGGCAATGGGTGGCGAGCCGGCGCGCGTTGCGCGGCTCGCGCCCAGACTAGCAAGCAACACGCTCACGATGACGACTGCAATTAGAGAAATCACACGCCCTCCCGTCCGTCTTTGCTAATGCCCTCCCGAGGCGGGTTTTACCTACCGGGGTGGCCTTGCTTTAGGATGGCAACTCCAGGGACGCGGAATCGTCCGCTTACTGAACGTTGTTTTTTACCACAGAAGGCGCGAAACCGTCAAGCTCGCCCGACACGTGTTACCGATAAACTTCCGGGTTGACCACGTTGGGCGGCCTCTGGCCGGACAAGGCGGCGGTGAGATTCTGCGCGGCCAGCATAGCCATTTTTAATCGCGTTTCGGCCGTGGCGCTGCCCAAGTGGGGAATTAAAACAACCTGCTCCATGGTGAGCAGATCCGGGTGAATGCGAGGTTCATTCTCAAAAACATCCAACCCGGCGCCGGCCAATTTTTTCGCTTTCAATGCGCTTACCAGCGCTTCCTCGTCCACCACCGGCCCGCGCGCCGTGTTTATCAAAAAGGCCGTCGGCTTCATCAATTCCAAGTCCCTGGCTTGGATGAGGTGGCGTGTTTCCGGGGTGAGGGGGACGTGCAAGCTGACAAAGTCGGACTGTTGCAGCAGGGTTTCCTTTTCCACGTAGGCCGCGCCGAGTTCGCGTTCTATCTCGTCCGCGACACGATGCCGAGTGGAATAGAGAATTCGCATGGCAAAGCCTCGCGCCCGCCGAGCCATCGCTTGCCCGATTTTCCCAAAGCCGATCAGTCCGAGGGTCTTCTGATAGACGTTCGCCCCATAAAGCAAATTGTATTGCCAATACTTCCATCGTCCCGCGCGCGCAAACCGATCCGCCTCAACCAGCCTCCGCGCCGTCGCCAACAGCAGCCCAAAGGCAAGATCGGCGGTCGTTTCTTCCAGCATTCCCACCGTGTTCGTCACCACAATTTTTCGCCGCGTACACGCCGCCACGTCAATATTGTCGTAACCCACCGACGGCGTTGAAATCACCTTCAGCTGCTTGGCCTGGCTGAGCAGCTCCTCGGTCACTCGATTGCTCACCACCAGCAGCCCGTCAACGTCGCGGCAAGCCTGCATCAGCTCCTCGGCGGGTATCGGAGCATCCTCGGGATACAACTCAACCTCACCGTGAGCCTTCAGCAGCTCCATAACCGGCTGCGGCAACGGCCGCGTGACAAAGATTTTCGGTTGCACCGCCATACCCTCCCTTCGCCAATGGTCGGAACCGCCTTTGATATCACGAACCCTTCCCCCCGGTCAAACTCGCCGGCTGCGAAGGATGGCCTTGGACCATGTCGAAGACCGCAGAGGAGCGTCATCCACGCGCGCTACGCCGCTACTGCTTGCTCTTGACAACCGCGCTCGCTCGATCAACGATCCGATCCCGCGCCGTCTGCCGGATGAGGCAGCCCCAGCGGAGATTGTTGCGAGCCATCGGCGCTTGGGCGGCGAAAGCGCCTGAGGCTCTATATGAGTCGCATCCTTGTCGTGACGCGAGTAAAGATGATGGAATCCATGCATCACTTCCCACAACCCCAGCTTGCCCATCCAGATTCCCAAATCGCAACCTTGCCTTCGCCCCTCTTCGACGACCCCAAGCACGGCATCAGGATTTACCACGGCGACTCGCTCGAGCTCTTGCCGCCGCCGGAGCAGCGGCCGGTAGCGAGTCATTGGGAGTAGATTGTCAGTGGTCACCGCAGCTAGAGCCGGGGGAGGCCATTTATGCCGAGGCTAACCAAAAAAGCGGTCCGAATAGCAGCGACCCGGGCCGAGGAAATGCTGGAACGGAACGGAAACCCGTGCGACACCTTCGAGGGCGTGCTAAATCGGCGTGATGTCTCGGCATTGAGGACCCTCGTCGCATTGGGCCAGCGATTCGTCGAGAGACGCGGGGCGGCCCCGCGGACCAAGGGGTGGCTGGCCCGGCCTCGAGGCGGAGCATGAAGCGGGGGCTTCCGTAGCGGAGTGGGGCTCGGCCCGGGTGGTGGGTCAGGGTGCCTGCGCGATCTCAATCGACTCGGCGTCGGGTATCGAAAACAACAGCAAACGTGCTTGGGCCAGGATCCTCTTGCCCCCCGGAACGAGAAGGTACCCCCTGACACGAATGCTCTTTCTCCGCTGGTGTTCGATGAACTCGGAGAGCCTCACAAGCTGGCTCGTTGTGTGCTCGGAGAAGAGAGTCGATCCAATTTCAGCCTCGACGGCGATCTGCTCGATGACCCTTCCAGCGGCCGATGTTTTTTCGGCGAAAATATCAGGCCGAAACGTGGGCATGGGGCACCTCGTCTCTCTGAACCCCTGGCGAAGCACGCGCTTCCTGAATGAGACAAGCAGAGACTCGTGTCGTTCTGCCATTATTTTACGTATTCCCGGACGTGGTCGGCGAGGTTGGAGTAGCCAGCCATCCCCGTCCCAAACTTGCGCGCCCCTCTTCTGTTTGTGCGGCGCCAAAAATCGGGGCCGAGCCTCTTCAAACCCGAAAGTCGCGCGGCGAACCGCTTGTCGTCGTTCGTCGCTAAGAATCGGGGGGCCAGAAAGAAATTAAATACGAACATGCCTGGCGTCTTCTGAATCAGGAATCTCCGCGGCTCCTCGAACGCCTCAGGGATGTTTTCTCGTATTGCTGACCAGTAAGCGGCCAGCCTCTTGGCCGTCTTCTTCGGCTGCTTGAACTTGCCCGTGATTAGCAGCTGACGCAGTGAGTTGACGTAGGACTTTTCCGTCGCGATGTGCCCCTCTAGTCTTTCCTCGTTGGGCCGGCGGATGCGATTGTACCAGGGGTTAGCTACGAGGTCGTTGTTCAGCGCGATCGTGATTCTGACCGCGGCTATCTCCCAAGGCTTCACGTCGGCGATGTCGCGGATTCTATTGTTCTCGATTAACAGACGCCTCGTGAGTGCGACATCCATTTTCTTCGCTTTGGTATTTATGATATAGAATTGCGCTGCTTCCTCCACCTGACTCAGGCCCTCAGTTATGACAACGGGGAAATGGAAGCTGCCCCTGCGTAGCGCGCGCTCTTCCCTCGCCCGCACCAAGCCCTTCAGTCTGTGCTGCATGTCGACAACCCATACCCGAGTACCGTCGGGGACTGTAAGCTCCCCCGCTCGGAACTTGAGTTGCCCCTTCTCGCGCACGTTCAGCAACCCGGCGACCGGCATTATGGCATCCGGCCTCTCGAAGTATTTCGCGATGCTTTTAATACGTCTTTCGTCAGGGTTCCTCTGGTAACCGCGCCGCCCCATGACGTTCCTCGGATCCCAAGTGTCAATAGAAAAACCGTCGAGCGCCTCAACTGGAACTGCAGCTAGGTACATAATCGTCCTGCGTTGGGTGAACTGGACGGCCGGTATTATTAGGCTCATGACTTGCTCATTCTAGTACGTCACGATCAGATGTCAAGCCACGACGCGCCCGCTCGGGCGCTCGACATGCTCAACGCCGTTCGCGGGCTGGGCAAAACGGAATTCAGGCTCGCCGATGTTTACGCCCACGCGGAAACGCTGGCTCGCCTGCATCCGCAAAACAAAAACGTCGAGCCGAAGATCCGTCAGCAGCTTCAAATCCTGCGCGACATGAAAATAATCACGTTTCTCGGCCGGGGACGGTATGGCATGCAGCCGCCTGCAGGCTTGGGTGTGTTCGTTCAGAATGATTGGTGACACCTTTGGTAGAGTGTCACCATGCAGATTAAAGGGATAGGAATGCCCCGCTCCAGGTACCTGGAGCGGGGCGCGGTCGAGTTGAGCCGGGAGGCCCGCAAGCGGCTGGCCTGGTTCGATTACTACGAGTCGCGCGGGCGGAAGGTGGCTTTGACCTGTCGCCACTTCGGGATCAGCCGGCAGACGTTTTATCGCTGGCAGCGGCGCTACGATCCGCAAGACTTGCGTACCTTGGAGGATCGTTCGCACCGCCCCCTTCATCGCCGGCAACCGACCTGGAGCTGGGAACAGGCCGAACAGGTGCGTCGCCTGCGAGAGCAGTACCCGCGTTGGGGCAAGGACAAACTGGTGGTGCTGTTGCGGCGCCAGGGCTGGCCGGTGTCGGTCTCCATGGTGGGACGGATCCTGACCTCCCTTGGCCAGAGAGGTGTTCTGAAAGAGCCCCAGGTGTTTCGGGTGAAGCGGCGGCGTGGGACCGCCCACCGGCCCTGGGCCCTGCGCAAGCCCAAGGATTATGCGGTCGAGAAGCCGGGCGACCTGGTGCAACTCGATACCATGGACCTGAGACCGGCGCCCGGCGTGGTGCTGAAACAATTCACGGCCCGCGATACGATCTCGCGCTGGGATGTGATCGAAGTGCATGGCCGAGCCACCTCCACGGCCGCCAAGCTGTTTCTCGATACCCTTCAGGGTCGTTTGCCCTTTCCGCTGCGGGCCCTGCAGGTGGATGGCGGGGGCGAGTTTGCGGCCGTCTTCGAGCAGGCCTGTCAGCAGCGCGGCATCAAGCTCTTTGTCCTGCCGCCCCGCTCTCCCAAACTCAACGGCCGGGTCGAGCGCGCCAACCGCACTCATACCGAGGAGTTCTACGAGGTCACCCCCTTTTCGCTTCCCCTTGCCCAACTCAATCGCGAACTCCTGGCCTGGGAACGAATCTACAACACCGTCCGTCCTCACCAAGCTCTCGGCTACCTCACCCCCCTGGAGTTTCTCGCTCAATCCTCATCTCAAAGAAAGGACCTCCTGTGTCACTAATCTACTGGACGAGTACATTGGGTTGACAACCCGATTGGAGGGTGGCATTATAAGACCGTAATCATTCCCCCTGTTCCTTCGGGAGCAGGGCGCGAGGCCGGAGCGAATGCTCCGGCTTCTGCTTTTTCATGGACACTTACGTCTATATTGACGGGTTCAATTTCTACTATCGTGTCGTTAAGGGAACTGGTTACAAATGGCTGGATTTCGCCGCTCTTTGCCAGCAGCTGCTTCCCCGCAACACGATCCTTAAGATCAAGTACTTCACTGCTCATGTAAGCGCCCGGCCGGGTGACCCGGACATTCCGTCCCGGCAGCAAACCTATCTCCGCGCCCTCCGGACACTCCCCAATCTTGAAATCATCCTGGGCCAATTTCTCCAGCACGAGGTGCGACTTCCCGTCGCCGGGAGCAACCCCTTGAGGTTCGAGAGCGTAATCCGCACGGAGGAGAAGGGATCCGACGTAAACCTTGCCTCTCACCTGCTTCGCGATGGATACAATCACAGCTATCAGGCTGCCGTCGTCGTCAGCGATGACTCTGACCTCGCAGAACCGATTCGCATCGTTAAGGATGAGCTAAAGCTGGTTACGGGAATACTTACCTCCCGGAAAAGGCCGGGCTATAGCCTGCTGAGGCACGCCACTTTTTACAAACAAATCCGGGACGGGGTCCTTAGGTCAAGCCAATTCCCCAGCTGGATGAGAGATGGCAAGGGCGCGTTCCACAAGCCCAACGGCTGGTAGCGGGCAGCTTTGCGGGAAGCGCAACGTCCTGCGCGGGCTGGGCAAAACGGAATTCAGGCTCGCCGACGTTTATGCGCACGCGGAAACGCTGGCCCGCCTGCATCCGCAAAACAAAAACGTCGAGCCGAAGATCCGTCAGCAGCTTTAAATCCTGCGCGACATGGGCTTTCTGGAATTTCTGGGTCGGGGCAGGTACCAGGCCTTGTAGCGCGGGCCCTTGCACCCTGCGGCTTTTTCACAGTTCCCACAGTCCCGACGGCGGGTATAAACTCATAACTTATTTCAGGCAGCGGTCCACCTCACAAAGCCTGATTTTGTGCCCTGACCATGGGGAGCACCTCAGAGACGGCTGTTAACACTTCGAAGTTGGAAGATATGAACCCTATACCGACTTGGAGCAAATGAATGGATCGGCGAAACTTCTCCCTCTCGTTTGCCGGACTCTCTCTGGCAGCAGCATCGGCTGCCCTTTCTTCCGCTCAAGCTGAATCGGCCTCCACAGCTCAGTCCTCCTCGCCCTTCACATTCACGGCTACCGGCAAGGAAGAACGCCCCTTCCAGGCGTCGCCGGAGGCGACACTCGCGGAACGGCACGGTACCGGATACCTCGATCATCTGTGGTTCGGCGGA
>JAKASC010000104.1 GCA_021828245.1 Acidobacteriota bacterium | reverse complement strand
GGATTATCTGAGCGCTGGCCCGCCATTCCGGGCCCCAAAGTCCCAGGCTGCGCGGGGTATCTCGATGCACCACGTGGCTGACCAAGATAGCAGCCCAGAGGAGAATCCATGCATGAGGATACGAATATTGCCATCGCCAAATGTAGAGTAGGATGCCGGCATAAATCACCATCACTTCTAGGGCCGTGCCGCCTTGGGCGACAACGCGGAATTCGCTTCGGGAGCTGGGTTGAGCGGGAGGGCCATCCATCATGGTGTGCGGTCGTGGTGGCGGGTTTGGCGGGCAAGCTCCCGCAGGCTGGCTATCGCTTGTTCGGAGGAAACTTCGGTGCTCAGCCAACTCAAGTCATAGTCCGGGAAGCCGCGTCGTGTAAGCAGACCTGGGAGCTCACTTTTGAGAATATCTCGACGGCTAAGCGGTGTTTTCATAACCAAGTCAAAAACGATTTGATGCACAAGGTCGCTCCACCGATAGCCGGAAAGCAAACGCCGGGCGGGCCTTCGCAAGCTTTCGTTCCGCTCTTTGCTGAACAAAGCGGCGAGCACCAGTTTTTCCTTGAGCGACCGCGAGGTTTCGTAAGAGACACTGGTCATCACTCGGCTCACGGGTCCGAGACCTGCCCACTCCTGGGCGGCTCCGACGGGTCAGGCAGACTGGGCGCGCTGGGCGGGTGTTTCGCCGACAAAAATCGGAGAGCAAGGTAAAGCGCGACCACGAGCATCAATCCGACGATTTCAAGCACGACTGACCTGAGCAGGGGCGTGAAGGGAACTCCCAATTTATGACTCACCCAAAGGCTTAGGCAATTTTCTCCCAAGTAGGGTGAAACTCGACAATCGCGCGTTGCCCAGTTGGCCGCCCAGAGAATGACAAGGACGAGCAGTAGGCCAATGATATATCGGACGATTTTCACTCCACGCTCCGTGTTTCGACCGGCGTGAAAGCCAGGTCGCAAAACGATGGCCGCTGACTCCCTGCCTTCCGCATCCCCCCTCGTTGTTTCCGGAAGTCGAACCGAAGGTCACATCCGGTTCTATTTCTGAAAGACCGCCGGAATGGTTTCGTTATACGGGGGACGGATGACGCCTCGCTCCGTGATGAGGGCTGTGATATACCGATGCGGCGTGATATCAAAGGCAGGATGGCGTGCGGCCACGTTCTCAGGGGCTATTGAGACCCCACCCCAGCGCTTGACCTCTTCGGGCGACCGCTCCTCGATTGGGATGTCGTCCCCCGTAGCCATACTCAGGTCAATGGTTGAGAGCGGCGCCGCGACGTAGAAGGGAACGCCATTTTCATGGGCAAGGACAGCGACGGCGTAGGTGCCGATTTTGTTGGCGACGTCTCCATTGGCCGCAATGCGATCTGCTCCGACGATGACGGCTTGGATTTTTCCTTGGTGAAGAAAGTGCCCGGCCATATTGTCCGTGATGAGGGTGACGGGGATGCGGTCCTTCGCAAGCTCCCACGCCGTCAACCGTGCTCCTTGGAGAAAAGGTCGCGTCTCATCGGCAAAAACCTGCAACTGTTTGCCCTGCTCGACGGCGGCGCGAATCACTCCGAGGGCTGTGCCGTAACCACCTGTCGCCAGCGCGCCGGCGTTGCAATGGGTGAGCACCGTCGAACCGTCCTGGAGCAGCGCCGCGCCGTGTCGCCCCATTGCTTGGTTAATGGCAATGTCTTCCACAAGCATGTGCTGCGCCTCTTCAATCAGCCGCGCGCGCACGCGGGCGATGACGACCGACTCCGGCTCCGTTGACTCTGAGCGCGACAGGTTCTCAGTACTCTGGTTGAAGGCTCGCCGCATTCGCTCAATCGCCCAAAAAAGATTTACCGCCGTAGGGCGAGTTTTCGCAATGGTTGCGGCAATCTGCTCGAATTGGTCGCGCAACGCTGCCAGATTATTTGCTGAGGCGTCGCGCACCCCCAGAGCGACGCCCATCGCTGCCGCTACCCCGATGGCGGGCGCGCCGCGGATCACCATTTCACGAATGGCGTCGGCCACTTCCTGATAAGTACGGCAAGTGACGTAAACTTCCTCTCTGGGAAGTCGCCGCTGGTCAATCATGCGAACGCCGGCGTCAGTCCATTCAATGGTCTTAAACATCTCATGGTGATTATAACTGGTTGGTAGCTCAGGTCAAAAACCGAATGCCCGCCGAGTCATATTTCGAAGCCGCGACCGAGTCCCCGCAGGATTTTACTCGACCGGGAAAGCAATTCTGGATAATCTTACAAGCTTGCGGCGGGAAGTTTTGTGAATGAGCCTCGGCAACTGCCGGTGCCAGTTGCAAAGGCCGGTGGAATCCGGTTTAAATCGAACCGGAAGGCATTTGAACGGACGAGCCGTCGAGGGAGGCTGCGACGTGGATTTACGAGAGAGGTTTCGAGCGCGTGCTAGGGCCACTCCTCGACACATTGTGTTATTCGAGGGTGAAGATGAGCGCACCCTGATGGCGGCAGAGAAGATTGGAAAGGAAGGACTAGCGCAACTCACGTTGCTTGGCGACACGGAAAAAATCAGGGGACGAGTTAAAACATTAGGCATCAGTTTGTCGAACGTCAAGCTGGTGAATCCAACCCAAAGCGAACGCCTGCCCGCCTACGCCCAGGCCCTCTACGAGCGGCGGCGCGCGCGAGGAATGACACAGTCGGAGGCACTGGAAGCGGCCAAGAATCCCGCGATATTTGCCGGACTAGCCGTGGCCGCCGGAGATGCCGATGGCTGCGTTGGTGGCGCGCTCACCACCACCGCCGAAACAGTCCGCGCGGCCCTGTGGACGATTGGGCCCGCACCCGGCACTTCCCTGGTATCAAGTTTCTTCCTCGTAATCTCTCCCGACCGACGCCTGGGACAGGAGGGCGCGTTGCTCTTTGCAGATTGCGCTGTGGTTCCGGACCCCTCGCCCGGGCAATTGGCGGAAATCGCTATCCTGGCTGCGAGGAGCGCGGCGCGGCTGCTGGAGGTTGAGCCGAGAGTCGCCTTCTTGTCCTATTCGACCAAAGGAAGCGCGGAGCACCGGATGGTTCAATCGGTGCGCGAGGCTCTCAGGACGTTTCGTGCGCGCGCGCCTTCGGTTGCGGCGGATGGCGAACTGCAGTTGGACGCCGCGCTCGTCCCCGACGTCGCAGCCCGCAAAGCCTCCGGCTCCTCCGTGGCTGGGCGGGCGAACGTGCTGATTTTTCCGGATTTGAACTCGGGAAATATTGGCTACAAGCTAGCGGAGCGGATGGGTGGATGCACGGCGATTGGTCCGATTCTCCAAGGTCTGGCCCGGCCCGCCAATGACTTGTCTCGCGGATGCAGCGAGCAGGATATCGTGAACGTTGTGGTGATGACGGCGCTCGAAGCCGGGTGATTTCCGCGGTCGGTCCCGGACGCAGGCTATCCGGCCTGAAGCAATGAGCTTCCAGAGGTCAAGAGGCGCGCGCGGTGACATTTTCCAGTTGACGAGCTACCCGTGGGCGAATACATTTAGCCTCTTTAACGCGCCTTGTTAAAGGCATACGGTGCGACCGCTCCCGGTGGGAACCAACCGAGGGAGCTGTCGGAAGGGAGCTGCATCATGAAAATCGGATTGTTTACCGCCCTGTTCGCTAATTTGAGCCTCGACGACGTGGTCAAGAAGATCAAGCCGCTGGGTATTCGCACGGTTGAGCTGGGGACGGGAAATTATCCGGGGGACCCCCATCTTAAGCTGGACTGGCTGAATTCTTCGCCCAAGCTCAAGGAGTTCCAGCAAAAACTCCATGACCAAGGCATCACCATCAGCGCGTTGAGTTGTCACGGGAATGCGCTGCACCCTAATAAACGCATTGCCGATGCCCACGCGGAAACCAATCGTCGAACGATCTTGCTGGCGGAGAAGGTGGGAGTGCGCACGGTGATTGATTTTTCCGGCTGCCCCGGCGATTCGGAAACGTCGAAATTTCCTAATTGGTCGCCCACGCCCTGGCCGCCCGACTATCAGGAAATTTTGAAGTGGCAATGGGAAAAGAAGGTTATTCCGTATTGGGTCAAGCGAGCCAAGTTTGCCGAGGAGCACGGAGTTCGCATTGCCATTGAAATGCATCCGGGGTTCGTCGTCTATAATCCCGAAACCATGCTCAAGTTGCGCGAGGCGGCCGGCCCGGCCATCGGCTGCAACTTCGATCCCAGCCACATGTTTTGGCAGGGCATTGACCCATGTGCGGCCATTCGCAAGCTGGGCGAGGCTGTCTTCCACTGCCATGCGAAGGACACCAAGATTTACACCGTGAACACACAGGTCAACGGCGTGTTGGATACCAAACCTTACAGCGACGAGAAGAATCGAGCTTTTCTTTTTCGCACGGTGGGTTACGGCCACGGACGAGAATTTTGGACGGATATGGTGTCCACCTTGCAAATGGTGGGTTACGACGATGTGCTCTCCATTGAGCACGAGGATAGCTTGATGTCGGTCGAGGAAGGCTTGATGAAGGCCGCGACCTTTCTGAATGAGATCGTCATCAGGGAAAAGCTCAAGGCGATGTGGTGGGCTTAAAGCCCGGGCGGATGTCGTTCCCCAAGGCCCAGATTTGCAAATCCTTTGGGGCTACGGGACCGAGGGCATTTTACTTTCCAAACGCAGGTGTGCAAGGGGGATTGCATGGCAACGGTCAATGTCGCGTTGATCGGGTATAAGTTCATGGGGAAGGCGCACTCGAATGCCTTCCGTCAAGTCCAGCATTTCTTTCCCGGCAAGACCCAGGTGCGGATGAAAGTGATTTGCGGACGGGATCGCGCGGGGGTTGAGGCCGCGGCGCGTCAGTTTGGCTGGGAGGAGGTTGAGACAGACTGGCGAAAGGTGGTGGAGCGGCAAGACATTGATGTTGTGGATATCGCCACGCCGGGCAATCTTCATCCGGTCATGGCCATCGCGGCCGCGGCGGCGCGCAAGCACGTTATCTGTGAGAAGCCGCTCGCCAATTCGCTGGCTGAGGCGCGCGCCATGCTCAAGGCCGTCGAGAAGGCGGGTGTGAAGCACATGATTATGCACAACTACCGGAAAATTCCCGCCGTGAGCTTGGTGCGACAGTGGGTGGAAGAGGGCAGGCTCGGTGATATTTACCATTACCACGGGGCCTATCTTCAGGATTGGATTATGGATCCCAACTTCCCTCTTGTCTGGCGGCTGGACAAGAAGGTGGCGGGGTCGGGCGCGCTCGGAGACATCGGCGCGCACGCCATTGATCTGGCTCGCTTCTTGAACGCCGAATTCGCCGCCGTGACGGGACAGATGACCACGTTCATCAAAGAACGACCGATCCCCGGCTCGGGGGAAGGTGCGTGGGGCGCCAAAGGCTCGAGTTCCCGGAAGGGTCGGGTGACGGTGGATGATGACGCCAATTTCTTGGCGCGCTTCAGCAACGGAAGCGTGGGAGTGTTTGAGTCGTCGCGCTTCTGTGGCGGCCGTCGAAACTACAATACCTTTCAAATTTACGGAAGCAAAGGCAGCGTCGCCTTCAATCTCGAACGGATGAACGAGTTAGAGTTTTATGAGGGCGCCGACAAGGCGGGCGAACAGGGCTACAAGACGATCGATGTGACGGAAAGTGTCCATCCTTACGTCGGTGCCTGGTGGCCGCCGGGGCATATCATCGGGTACGAGCACACGTTCGTTCATGCTATCCATGATTTTCTTGTGGCTCTAGAGAAAGATATCCTGCCTTCGCCAAATTTTCGGGATGGCGTGAAGAACCAGGCCGTGCTTGATGCGGTCGAGAGGTCTGCAAAATCGGGGACATGGCAGAAGGTGAGCGGGAGTTGAAAATTCAGTGTGGCCTTTGAAGGGTAGAGAAAAAGTCAAGGCGGGTTTGTCCAGCCGTCCATAAGTGGAAAACCTGTGGTGCAGGGTGAGACCTATGCCCTACCTGATGGGAATTGACATCGGCACAACCGGCACTCGGGCCGCGATCGTGAGCCCGGAGGGGCGTGTGATCGGCGCGGCGACCGGTGCGCACAAACCCATGCGCATGGAAAAGCCGGGCTGGGCGGAACAGGACCCCGAGGATTGGTGGCAGGCTACCGTGACCGCCACGACAGGGGCGCTCGGTGCCGCGGGGCTCAAAGGCTCGGACATCGCCGCGGTTGGCCTCTCCGGCCAAATGCACGGGGTGGTGCTACTGGACAAGGCCCATACGGTCTTGCGGCCTTCGTTGATCTGGTGCGACCAGCGTAGCCAGGCGCAATGCGATTGGATTACCTCCCGGGTCGGACGGAACCGGTTGATTCAATGGGTATCGAATCCGGCTCTCACCGGCTTTAGCGCGCCCAAACTCCTCTGGATTCGTGACCACGAGCCGGCCACCTTTGAACGGGCCGCGCAGTTTTTGCTCCCCAAAGATTTCGTCCGTTTTCGTCTGACGGGCGAATTTGCCACCGAGGTTTCCGATGCGTCAGGGACCCTGCTGTTTGATGTGACCCATCGCCGATGGTCGCGGGAAATGCTGGGGGCGCTTCAAATTGATGCAGGCCTTTTGCCGCGGGTCTATGAATCACCGGAAATTACCGGCAACATCACCCGTGAAGCGGCTCTATTGACAGGGCTGGCAGCGGGCACGCCGGTCGTGGGCGGGGCGGGGGATCAGGCAGCCAGCGCGGTGGGCAACGGTGTCGTGCTGCCGGGGCTGACCTCGGCGACGCTGGGAAGCTCGGGGGTGATTTTTGCTTACACCGAGGTTCCGCGTCTGGACCCTCGAGGCCGCATTCACACTTTTTGTCACGCGGTGCCGGGCAAATGGCATGTCATGGGTGTAACGCAAGGCGCCGGCCTCTCCTTGCGATGGTTTCGGGATTTCTTTGGCGGCATCGAGAACTGGTATGCAGCCCAGGTGGGGGCTGACTCCTACGACCTGCTGGTGTGCGAAGCGGAGCAAGCTCCTCCGGGAAGCGGCGGTCTGCTCTTTCTGCCGTACTTGATGGGTGAAAGGACGCCTCATCTCGATCCGCAAGCCCGCGGCATGTGGTTCGGCTTGACGGCGGCGCATACACGCGCGCACATGGTTCGCTCGATTCTGGAAGGCGTCGCGTTCAGCCTGCGGGATTCCATTGAAATTTTCAAAGGACTGGAAATCCCCGTCGAGCAGATTCGTTTATCCGGCGGAGGCTCCCGCAACTTTACCTGGCGCGAGATTCAGGCTGATGTGTACGGCAAAGACGTTGTGACCTTGAAAACGTCGGAAGGTTCGGCATTCGGCGCGGCGCTGCTCGCGGGAGCCGGGGCGAAGATTTACTCATCCGTTCAGGAAGCCTCGCGACAGGCGGTTCACGAGCAGGAAACGATGGCGCCTCGTGCCGAAAACGTGGCGCTCTACAATCGGCTTTATCGCGTCTATCGAAATCTCTATCCTGCGGTCAAGGATTTGGCGCATGAGTTGGCGGCGCTTGCCACGGAACACCGGGCACCCTAGTGTTGCGGGTCCAACGCTCCTTGACCATGTCCGGTGTGGCTCGGGCGTCATACCCGTGCGGCAACACGGCGAAGGTGGCCCTGCTACAAGCTCTGCCTCTGTCAGCCTATCGCCGACGCACGCCACGAAAATTCACGGAGCGCTAAATAACGGATATTCCAACACTAGGCCCGGCACATCAATAGGCAACACGCCTTTAATTTTCTAGGAGGGAATCGTGACATTTCGTATTTACAGAACGTCCTCATTGCGACACACCAGATCCCGCCATGCTCTCTTGGGCGCAGTCCAATGTCTTGCATGGTTTCTTTCAGCCGCGATGCTGTCTCAAGCGGCTGCATCTCGCTACGCGGCGAAACTCGAGCAGACACAGTATCGAGGCTGGAAGGTTTATCGGCTCTCGAATGGTCTCATTAGCCTCTACGTGGCGCCCGAAATTGGCGGACGAGCCATTCAGCTCACCTTGGGGCATCGTCACTATTTTTTTGTCAATCAATACCTAGCCGGCAAAGTTCTGCCGCAGAGCCAGAACAACTTAAAGGCCGGCTGGGCCAACTACGGCGGCGATAAGGTCTGGCCGGCGCCGGAAGGATGGATGAACAATCACCAA
>JAKASC010000103.1 GCA_021828245.1 Acidobacteriota bacterium | reverse complement strand
GAAAGGAATCTCGTCGCCCTTCATGTGGTAAGGGTAGCCGGAGCCATCCAGTTTCTCGTGATGAGCGCGGGCAATGGCGGGAATGTTGCGCAGCTCCTTGGTCCAAGGAATCTGGCTCAGGAACTTAAAACTATGAATGACGTGGGACTCAATTTGCAGACGTTCATTGGCATCGAGAGACCCTTTAGGAATGGAAAGCAGCCGCAACTCGTCCGGAGCGAGGAGCGCTTCCGTGGAGCCGTCCGGGTCCTGAAAGCTCCAACCCGCAATTTCCACCAGCTTTCCTGAAGCGGCTTCGGGAAGGACGGTCGGCTCATTGGCGCGAAGAATATCGTTGTGGAATTCGTCAAGCTGCCGGAGGTTTTCCTCCAAACGTTGGTCGAGCGTCGCGAAGGCTTCCTGGAAATTATGATTTCCCTCGCGCAGCAAGTGGTCCAGCTTTTTGCGGGCGGCGTCGAGCTCCAGTACTTTGCGGATGTATTGGAAGCGCTTGCGGATCAGTTCGATCTGAGAGGGATAAAGCTTTTTCGCCTTCACCAACACTTCTTCGCGCACGCCGACCTTGCCGAAATCGTGCAGCAAGGAGGCGTAACGGAGTTCCTGAATCTCCTCACGAGAGAAATGAATGTTCTTGTAAGGGCCCGCTTCAGCGCGGTCCACCACTTCGGCAAGCCCCACCGTCAGCTTGGCGACGCGCTCCGAGTGGCCGAAGGTCGTTGGGTCGCGCGACTCAATGGCGGTCACGGAAGCTTTCACAAAGCCTTCGAACAAGCGCTGGATGTCGCGGTAGAGAAGGTTATTTTCGAGCGCTACCGCGGCCTGGCTGGCCAGCGAAGCGGCCAACTCCTGGCTGTACTCGGAAAACGGAACCACCTCTTGCCGCACCGCCCGGGGCGAGGTGAGTTTGGCTTCCTTGCGACGTTTGGCGTTGATGAGTTGCAACACCCCGATGCATTCGTCCTTCTGGTTTTTCATGGGGAGGACGAGCATGGAGCGCGTGCGGTAGCCAAATTTCTCATCGAAATCCCGATTCAGACGGAAAGCAAGATTGCGGATGCGGTAGGCATCCTTGATGTTTAGGATGGAGCCTGTGGCGGCCGCGTATCCGGCGATGCTTTGGCGATCAATAGGCAGCGTGAACTGCCGGAACGGCACCGAGTGGCTATCGCTCTGCGTCAGCTTGAAGAGCAGGTGTTTCCGTCCTTTCTCTTCCTCTTCGACCAGATACAAGGAGCCCGCGTCGGCGCTGGTGATGTCGCGGCTTTTGGTCAGAATCAGCTCGAGCAAGGCGTCCGTGTTGCGTTCGGTGGAAAGCGCCACTCCGATGCGATTCATCGTGCCGAGTTCCCCCGCCATCTCGCGGAGCTTCGCGCTGGCCTGCACGGAATCCATCTCCGCCTGCACGCTTCGGAGGGCCCCCTGAATCGCCCATTCAAGGCTGACGCGCGGCGCTTGCCGCGGCAGCAGGGCGAACAGCTTGTTCCGAGGCAACCCGCTCGCGGGCGGAAGGTTGTCGCCCAAATAGACGACCGTCCACGCATCGAGGCTCCGCACGCGGCGGCGAATCTCCGCGAGATGGTTCTCATCGCTGCAAGCTACAAAAACCGCCGGCCCCTCCACGCCTTGATGGGCGGTTTTCCGACCTTCGAGACCGATGACCGGACATGGAGTCTTGAGCCGCTCTAGAACGGCTCCTAGCGGGGAAGGCTTGATGTAGTAAATCGTACCCTTCATCGAGCGCCATCGCCCGCGCCAGGCGCAACCCGCCCTGCGCGAGCTTCCCTATTATACATCTTCATAACGGCTCCTCGTTGCAACACCGTTCGTTGACGCACCGCCCGCAAAGCGACGACAGGTCCCCGAGTCGCATGACTGAGCGAGTTGCGGGCGCGTCGCCTTTTGCAGTTATCCGCCAAAAGATGCTCCCCGCGGGATCTCCCGGGGAACACACGCCCCATGAGCCGAGACCTTGGCCCGGCCAGGCCATTGAACCTTTTCACAAGATCCCGAATCTAATCATTAACGGAGGGTGAATGTTACCATGGTATTCCACGCATTATCCGTACTCTTCGTTATTGCCATCAAACTGATTTTGCTCGGGGTTGGGCTTCTTTATTTATTTCGGGTCCTCTGGACGTATCACGCGGAGGGCCTCAAGGCAGTTCCACGGCACACCTGGAGCGACCCAGCCCGCTCCGCTGACGCGCTGGCGATTTGGCTAGGTTTGAAGCTCGTGGACGGAGTTTGGGCGGGCGTGAGGTGGGCCATTAACGTCCTCGAGGAAGCGTCGGCCGACGTCGGCGAATGGTTCATGGGCCATCGAGGCGCGGGAAGCTAGATTAGGCCAAGGGCATCCGTTTCTCCACCCAAGATCCGCTGGCCGACGAGTGGGCTGGACTTTTTCCCACTGCTCAACCGTAGGAATGCTCGTCGTATCTTCCACGCCGGTTGGCGGTCCAGCAGTCCCATAGGTTTCACGTGGAACTTTGCTCGTTCCGGCTGCGCCGCTGCCCCGTGTGCCAAGAAGCACAACGTAACCCTCTTGCCCTGCGAAGGCCTTTCTGCGATTTTTGAGATAAGATTGCAGCCTTTGATGGCAGGCTTAGGTAGAAGGACGCAGTACTTCGGCTCCGACAGCGTGAGTACGGCCAAGCGGTGGGCATGAGAGAAGACATCGAATTTTGGGTGGGCTTGACGCAGGTGGAAGGGTTGGGTATTCGCGGCGCTCACCGGCTCATGGAGCATTTTAAGTCGCCGCAGGCGGCTTACATGGCCTCGTTGACGGAGCTGGAAGGGGCAGGGTTGCCAGCCGCGGTCTGTCGAGCGATTTTCCAACAGGCAGGATTGCGAGAAGCGGAGAAAGAGGTTCAAAGCGCCAAAAAGGCGGAATGCGAAATCATCACCTGGGCTGACGACGAGTATCCGCCGCTTCTCAAGCAGATTGCCGATCCTCCGCTGCTCCTCTACCTTCGAGGCGATTCAAAAGCTCTTTCCCGTCACGCCTTGGCGATGGTCGGAACGCGCCGCCCCTCGCCCTACGGGCTTCAAGTGGCGCGGCGGCTGGCAAAGGATTTGGCGGAGCGGCAACTGGTGATCATCAGCGGTCTCGCGCGTGGAATTGATTCCGCCGCGCATCACGGCGCGCTCGACGCCCAAGGGGTGACCGTCGCCGTCCAAGGCCGTGGCATGGATGACATCTACCCCGCCGAGAACCGGAAGTTGGCCGACAGGATTTTGAAGACGGGGGCCATTATCTCCGAGTTCCCGCTCGGGACCGGGCCAACCCCGGAGAATTTCCCGATTCGCAACCGCATCATCAGCGGGCTTTCGCTCGGCGTGATGGTCGTCGAAGCGAGCGAATACAGCGGCTCGCTCATCACGGCCCGCCTGGCGACCGAGCAGAACCGTGAGGTGTTTGCCGTCCCCGGGAACGTCACTTCACCTCAAAGCTTCGGCCCCAACTACCTGATTAAGCAGGGCGCGAAGCTGGTGGATCAATGGGGGGATGTCATCGAGGAGTTTCCGCCCGAAGTTCGCGGCCAGCTTCTTCCACCGGCGCCGGATGCGGAAAACCAACCGATTTCCGCCGAGCCCGGCGCGCTTTTCGATCAGTCACTCTCGGGAGATCAGAAACAAGTGTTTGAGGTTTTACGGCCCGACGAAGCTGTTTTTTTAGACGACATCTTTGAGCGCGTTCGGCTGCCACAGGCACGCATTCTTCAGCTCTTGCTGGAGTTGGAAATGAGCGGCCTGATCCGTCAATTGCCCGGAAAGAATTTTATTCGCAAGCTCTAACCGTCGCCAAGGAGGGCGGGATGGCGATGCCAAACCCCTTCCGTTTCCAGCAACGAACGGAAGTCCATCCGGCGGATCGTCCCGGGCAAGCGACGCAGTGCATTCCTTGCCCCTCGTGGTCTTCGCCCGGGTCTGAACGGCAAGGTTTTGGCGGCATCGGTTTCAGGCGTTGAATGTCGAGAGTTGACAGTTAGCGGTTTTCAGCATCACAGTAGGGAGGGGATGCCAAAGCATCTCAAGATTTCTTGCCGCGGGCAATCCTGAGACGGAAGCTGCCTTCCAATCTAAGATTGCTGAGGCAGTTTGTGGACAGACCGTTATGGGCAAATCTCTGGTCATCGTCGAATCTCCGGCCAAGGCCAAGACTATCAACAAGTATCTTGGGTCGGATTATGTGGTGAAAGCCTCCATGGGCCACGTCAAGGACCTTCCGAAAAAGGACCTGGGCGTGGACGTGGAACACGCATTCAAACCGACTTATGTACTCATTCCCGACAAGCAGCCCATCCTTCAGGAACTGAAGGCGGCTGCCAGCAAAGCCGATGCCATTTATCTGGCCGCTGACCCCGACCGTGAAGGGGAAGCCATTTGCGCCCACCTGCGCGAACTACTCGATTCCAAAAAGCGAAAATTCTATCGGGTGTTGTTTAACGAAATCACACGCGATGCCATCCGAGCAGCCTTCGAGCACCCTGGTGAAATCAACGAGAACCTGGTGGATGCCCAGCAGGCGCGTCGGGTTTTGGATCGCCTGGTAGGTTATCAAGTCAGCCCCTTGCTGTGGGACAAAGTCCGACGCGGGCTTTCCGCTGGCCGCGTGCAGACCGTGGCTCTCCGGCTCATTGTCGAGCGGGAACGCGAAATTCAGGCTTTCCAGATTAAAGAGTATTGGACCCTGACCGCCAGGCTGGAAGGGAAAAATCCTCCGCCCTTTGAAGCCCGCGTCGTCAAATGGAAGGGGCAGGACCTGGAGATTCCTAATGAAGCCATCGCCAGCGAGCACCGGGCGCAGCTTGAAGCCGCAAGATTCACCGTTCAATCGGTAGAAACCCGTGAGACGCGCAAATATCCTGTCCCGCCGTTTATCACCAGCCGATTGCAACAAGAAGCGGTGCGCAAACTGCGCTTTACCGCCAAGAAGACCATGAGCGTGGCGCAACGGCTTTACGAAGGAGTGGAGCTTGGCTCCGAAGGTTCCGTGGGGCTGATTACTTACATGCGGACGGACTCGACCCGCGTTGCCGAGAGCGCTTTGGCGACGGTGCGAGATTACATTCGGAAAAATTTCGGCCCCAGCTACTTGCCCGCCGAGCCCGTCCACTATAAAAGCAAAAAGGACGCCCAGGACGCCCACGAAGCCATCCGCCCGACTGACGTCCTGCGTACGCCGGAATCGCTTCGCGCCTATTTGGCCCCTGACGAATACAAGCTCTATAAGCTGATTTGGCAGCGCTTCGTTGCCTCGCAGATGAATCCGGCGGTCTTTGACCAAACCACGGTTGAGATTGCGGCGGGCGATTATCTGCTACGGGCGACGGGTTCGGTTGAAAAGTTCAACGGCTTCCGGGCCGTGTACGAAGAAGGGAAGGATGAGAAAGTGGATGAGAGCGAGGAGGATGAGGCCAAACGACGGCTGCCGGCGGTCGAAGTGGGCCAAGAGCTGCGCCTTCTCGAAATGCTGCCCCAGCAGCACTTCACGGAGCCGCCTCCGCGTTACAATGAGGCCACGCTGGTGAGGGCGCTCGAGGAAAAAGGCATCGGACGGCCCTCGACTTACGCTGCCATCCTTTCCGTCATTCAGAATCGCGCCTATGTGGAAAAGGATGCTCAGCGGCGCTTCCATCCCACTCAGTTGGGCATGCTCGTCAACGACTTGCTGGTGAAAAGCTTTTCCAACATCTTCGATGTGGCCTACACGGCGCGCATGGAAGAGGAGTTGGACGAGGTGGAAGAGGGCAAACGGACATGGACGGAGGCGCTCGGCGAGTTTTATAAGAAATTCAAGAAAGACCTGCGGCTGGCCGAGCGAACCATGGAGGATTTGAAAGGGGAAGGGCGCGCCAGTGAAGAGAAATGCGAGAAGTGCGGCCGGCCGATGGTCATTCGTCTGGGCCGCAATGGTCAATTCTTCGCCTGCACGGGTTATCCGGAATGCGACGGCACCAAAGATATGTCGCCGGAGTTAGCAGCCAAGTACGGCGTTGCCGTGCCGGCCAGTTTGGCGCCGCCTGAAATCGCCGAGCAGACTTGCGAGAAGTGCGGCAAGCCGATGGCGGTGAAACGCGGCCGCTTCGGTTATTTTCTCGCCTGCACGGGCTATCCGGCCTGCCGCAATACCAAGCAAATTGTGATGAAAGACGGTCAAGCCACCCTCGCGCCTCCGCCGCCCGAGGTTCCCGAGCAGACTTGCGAGAAGTGCGGCAAGCCGATGGCGGTGAAACGCGGCCGCTTCGGTTATTTTCTCGCCTGCACGGGCTATCCCACGTGCCGCAATACTCGAAGAATTTTTATGAAGGAAGGTCAGGCCGTCGTGGCGCCTCCGGCCCCTGCCATCCCGGAGCAGACCTGCGAGAAGTGCGGCAAGCCCATGACCGTCAAGAGCGGTCGCTTCGGCTTTTTCCTGGCTTGTACGGGCTATCCCAAGTGCCGTAATAGGAAAAAAATCACCGTGACGGAACGACAACCCGCCACCGTCAGCGGTTAAGGTCGCGCTGCGTTCAACTCTTGCCGTCAAATCTGCGAATAAGGCGTTGGACTAAGGATCAGGTTGGTCACGTTGGTGACGATGGGTTCAAAGGCGAATCGCTCCTCGTGACTGAGCTTCTGCCAGGCAGGAGCCGTGTCAAAAGCCCGCCAGAGGCGGTTTCGCTCCGAAAGGCTGCTGAAGGCCAACATGTACGTAAGTTGGGGCATTCGTTGTCCGATGAGGGTGTCGCCGTAAAAGACTGGCCAAAAGCCCGCGGCGCGAAAGATGTCAAACTCGCCACTATGAAACATCTCGATTTTTCGCCAGTGATCGCGTTCGCTGGGGCTTTCGTAGGTGCGAAGCTCAAAGACGCGCGGCCGGTGAGCCGCTGTCATCGGTGGAACGCGCAGGCGCGGCTGGCCGCGGAACGCCAGCATCAGCGAGCTCTCCATGCGCTCGAAGGCAGGCGAATCGGCCGGCGCATCCAGAAAAGTCCTCCCGGCCTTGAGGTATTGAACATCCGAGCGAAGATGCGCCTCCAGCCGCGCCAGCCGCTCCAGCGAAGCGCTCGGAATCAAAACGTAAAGCACCGGATTGCGCGGGCCGACCGTCTGGCTGAAGACGCCCACCGGTCGGATGCCCAGGCGGTTGACGGCAGGTAGGAACGCGTCGCGGAAAAACTGATGGGTCGTTGCGCTTTCCTTCCCGGCGCGTAACCGATAACGCCGCAGTTCGTAATATTGACGGCCGGATTCGGTGGCCGCAGCCCCTTGAAGGCTCGCCGGGGGCGCGAACGCCAATCCCGCGGCCCCAAGCGATGAAGCCAAAAATCTTCTTCTTTGCATTAGACCCTCCGGATGAATTGGCGCTGACGGGCGGATGAGCTCCTGGCCGCCCGTCGCCGCCTCGCCGTGCCGGCGCCAAGCCCGGCTAGGCTTGGCGAGCCTCGGTATGGTGCCGAACCTCCACGCCTTGCACGAGGAACAAAACATCTTCGGCGATATTGGTGGCGTGGTCGGCAATGCGCTCAAGGTTGCGGGCGATGAAAAGGATGTCAATCGCCTGGGGAATCGCTTCGGGCCGGCTTTGCATAAAGCGAATCAGCTCGTGATAGATGGCATCACGCAGGCCGTCCACGGCATCGTCGCTGACGAGCACGCCACGAGCCAGTTCGCTGTCTTTTTTGACAAATGCGTCAAGCGCCTTGCGCACCATATCTTCCGCCAGGCTGGCCATGCGGGGAATGTCCACCAAGGGGCGAATTTCCGGGTCCCGCATGAGCGAAAGACCACGCTCCACAATGTTGACCGCCAGATCCCCCATGCGTTCCAGGTCGTTGTTGATTTTGATGGCCGAGGTAATCAAGCGCAGATCCGCCGCCATCGGCTGCTGCAAGGCGAGCAAGCTGACGGCCATGTCATCAATCTCAATTTCCATCTGATTGATGCGCGCCTCATTTTTGAGCACCTGCTGCGCGAGCTCGCGGTCGCGGCGCACCACCGATTGCACGCTCGTGTAAATGCCATGCTCGACCAGCCCGCTCATGGCCAGCAGGCGTTTCCTCAGCTCATCGAGTTCCTGAACGAAGTGGCGCAACGGGCTTCCTTTCCTGCTGGGACGGGCTTTGCTCGAAAGCCCGATTCCCCGCTCCATCGTCTTCCGCCC
>JAKASC010000102.1 GCA_021828245.1 Acidobacteriota bacterium | reverse complement strand
TTTTGATGATGCCCACGGTGGGATTTCTTTTGACACGCTTTGACGCGCGCAAAATGCTCAGCGCGGGTGTGTTGGTGACCGCCTTCAGCTTTATGATGCTGGGCACGTTGAACCTGAGCATCGGCTATTGGCAGGTCTTCTGGCCGCAGTTGATTCAGGGTTTGGCAATGGGGATGGTCTTCGTGCCTCTCACCACCATCACCATGGATCCGATTCCCAATGAGCGCATGGGCAACGCCACCAGCATCTTCAATTTGATGCGGAATCTCGGCGGCAGCATGGGCATCGCTGCTTCCACCACGCTGGTAGCTAGACGTGAACAGCTCTATTTCAACCTTTTAGGCCGGCACGTTAATCCGTACAGCCTCCGCAGCCGGATGCTGCGAAGTTCGCTGCAGCAAATGTTCTTCGCCAAAGGTGCCGATTGGGCAACGGCCACCGCTCGCGCCAACGCCCTGCTGTTCCGCATCGTGGAGCGCCACAGCGCCATGCTCGCCTATAACGCCACCTTTTGGACTCTGGCCGTCATCTTCATCGTGATGGGGCCCTTCATCCTCCTCATGAAAAGACCAAGAACACGTCCCGGTGGTATAGCGGCTCATTGAGGTTGTCACAAAACCGCTCGCGTTGATTCCGAGGCCATCCGGACCACGCTAATTGGTTTTGGCCCACTCGGTGTGAAAGACGCCAGGCTTATCAATGCGATGATAGGTATGGGCGCCAAAGCAATCGCGCAAGGCCTGGAGTAGATTGGCCGGCAACCTCGATTGGCGGTAACTGTCAAAGTAGCCGAGGCAGGTGGCATAGGCCAGACAGGGTGTGCCGATCTCGAAGGCGACGCGCACCGCCTGCCGCAAACTCTCGGTGGCGGAGTTCAAAACCCGCGCGAAGTTTGGCTCAACCATCAGGTTGGGTAATTGAGGATTGTTTTTGAAGGCCAGTTGGATGGGGTCGAGCAGCTTGGCGCGAATAATGCAGCCGCCTTTCCAGATGCGGGCAATCTCGGCGTAGTTGAGGTTGTAGTGATGCTCCGCCGAGGCGATGCGCAGTTGCTCAAAGCCTTGAGCGTAGCAAATGATGACGGCTGCGCGATAGGCTTCGCGCAGCGCGGTTTCAAAAGCCTTTCGGTCCCCGCTGAATTTGGCGGAGGGCCCACGCAGCACCGCGCTCGCGGCAAGACGATCCGCACGCTGGCCGGAGAGAATTCGCGCTTCAACTGCATACGCGAGCGTCGGAATTGCCACGCCCAGGTCCATGGAGTCCTGAGCCGCCCACTTGCCCGTTCCTTTTTGCTCAGCTTCGTCCAAGATAAGCTCGACCAGCGGTTGGCCGGTCTCCGGGTCCTTTTTGCCCAACACGAGCGTCGTGATTTCAAGGAGGTAGGAATTCAAGTCAGAGTGGTTCCACTCGTTCATCAAATCGTGCATCTGAGGCACCGTAAGGCCCAGGACGTTCTTCAAAATATCGTAGGACTCGCAGATTAACTGCAGGATACCGTACTCAATGGCGTTGTGAATCATCTTGACATAGTGACCGGCGCCACCCGGTCCAAGATAGGTGCAACAGGGACCGTCGCTGGTCTGGGCGGCCATCCGGGTCAACACGGGTTCGAGGTGACGATAAGCATCCTCGTGTCCGCCCGGCATGAGCGACGGGCCCCGCAGCGCCCCCTCCTCGCCGCCGCTAACTCCCATGCCGAAAAATCGAAGCCCGGAGGCCTCCAGTTCCTTGGCTCGGCGTTCCGTGTCTTTGTAGTGGGAGTTTCCGCCGTCAATGACAATATCCTCCGGCTTGAGATACGGCTTCAGCTCGGTGAGCACCTCATCCACGGCCTTGCCGGCAGTGACCATCACCAGAATGCGGCGCGGCTCTTCCAGGGCTTGCACGAACTCTGTGAGCGAGTTCGTTGCGAAAATGTTCTTTCCCTTCGCCTCAGCCGCAAAAGCGCGGGTTCGCTCCGCGCTGCGGGTATAGCCGGCTGATGAAAAGCCTTTGCTCTCTGCATTGAGCGCAAGGTTCTTGCCCATGACGCCGAGCCCGATCACGCCGAGATGATATTTGTTCATGTGTATTTTCCTCCTCTCGCAAATGCCGCTGCGTTTCCGAGGCTCGCTCGTCTTGCGCCTTCGTTCGCTGCGGGGCGCTCGCCACCTCGCTTCGGAAATTTTTAACGGGCCGCTTGGTGCTGAAGATAAAGTTATATAATACAAGCCTCGGATGTTCCAACCCGTTTTGTGGTGCAGGGAGACGGATGAGCCAAGAGGCAGGCTAGGGTTTTCGCCAGTGGATTACAAGTGTAAAGCGGCAACTCGTCGCTAAATTCGACGGAGGGAATTGCGCGTGGACGGACAATCGGTCACAGAAGCCCAAAACAGAAATTTAAGCTCCGCGGAACTGGATCTGCTCTCCATCAACACCATTCGCTGCCTGGCGATGGATGCCGTGGAAAAAGCAAAGTCAGGACATCCCGGGTTGCCGATGGGTGCAGCGCCCATGGCCTATGTTCTTTGGAAGCGATTTTTGCGGCACAGCCCGCGTAACCCGCGCTGGCCCAACCGCGACCGGTTCATCCTCTCCGCGGGGCACGGGTGCATGTTGCTTTACAGCCTGCTTTATTTAACCGGGTACGACCTTTCACTCGAAGACATCAAGCAGTTTCGGCAATGGGGAAGTAAAACTCCGGGCCATCCCGAGCATCGCTTGGTCGAAGGCATTGAAACAACGACGGGACCGCTTGGTCAAGGTTTCGGTAACGGCGTCGGCATGGCCATCGCCCAACGATACCTGGCGGAGTATTTCAACCGACCGGGGCACGAGATCCTGAATTACAAAATTTACGCTTTGGTCAGTGATGGAGATTTGATGGAGGGCGTCTCCTCGGAAGCGGCCTCGCTGGCGGGTCATTTAAGGCTGAGCAACCTCATCTACATTTACGACGACAATCACATTTCGATTGAAGGTTCTACGAACCTAGCCTTTACGGAGGATCGTGCCAAACGGTTTGAGGCTTACGGCTGGTTCGTGCAAAAACTGCCGGACGGCAACGACCTGGAGGCCGTGGACCGGGCTCTTCGCGCCGCCCAAGCTGAAACGGACCGCCCCTCCATCATTATGTGTCGCACGCACATCGGCTTCGGCAGCCCCCACAAACAGGATACGGCGGAGGCTCACGGCGCGCCGCTAGGGGCCGAAGAGGTCAAACTGACCAAACAGAACCTTGGCTGGCCGGTTGAACCACCATTTTACGTTCCCAAGGAAGCGCTAGAGAATTTCCGGCAAGCGATTGAGCAGGGGAAAAAATGGGAGTCGGAATGGCAAGCAAAGCTGTCGGCATACCGGAGAGCCTTCCCTCAGCTCGCGGAAGAATTTGATCGTTTCCTCCGAGGGGAGCTTCCGACGAGTTGGCAATCAAAATTGCCCGTGTTTAAGCCCTCCGAGGGACCCATGGCCACGCGGCAGGCGTTGGGAAAAACCTTGAACGCCATTGCTTCCGACCTGCCCTTTCTGATTGGGGGCGCGGCCGACCTGGCTCCGTCAACCGATACGCTGATTAAGGGTCAGCCGGACTTCGGTCCCGGCAGTTACCAGGGGCGCAATTTTCACTTTGGAGTGCGTGAGCACGGCATGGGAGCGATTCTGAATGGCATGGCGCTCAGCGGCCTGATTCCCTATGGCGCAACGTTTTTGATTTTCTCGGATTATTGCCGCCCGGCGATCCGTCTGGCGGCGTTGATGGAAGTCCACAGCATTTTTATCTTCACCCACGACAGCATCTTTTTGGGAGAAGACGGCCCGACTCATCAGCCGATCGAACATTTACCGTCCCTACGCGCAATTCCGAACTTGTGTTTGATCCGTCCGGCAGACGCGAATGAGACGGCGGTCGCTTGCCGCGTGGCCATTGAACATCGCGGCGGGCCAGTAGCGCTCGCGTTGACGCGGCAAAAACTGCCCGTGATTGATCGCCAAAAATACGCCTCGGCCGAAGGCCTGGCGCGAGGCGCCTACATTTTGGCGGGCTCGCGGGAGGAAGTGCCAGAGATTCTTCTGATCGCCTCGGGTTCGGAGGTCTCCGTAGCCCTGGAAGCGTACGAAAGGTTGAGAGCTGAGGGCGTGAAAGCCCGTGTCATCAGCATGCCAAGTTGGGATTTGTTTGAAAAGCAGCCGGCGGCTTACCGTGACGAAGTTTTGCCGCCGAACGTCGCGGCTCGACTTGCCATTGAAGCTGCGGCGACTTTGGGCTGGGAGCGGTACGTGGGTGCGCGCGGCGCGGTCATCGGTATGAGGCGATTTGGCGCCTCCGCACCGTACCAAGTTTTGGCGGAGAAGTTTGGATTTACGGCGGAAAACGTGGTCCAGCAGGCGCGGGAGGTGATGAAACGCCAGAACCGAAGACCCTGAGGCCGCCGGGCAAGCCGGTCGGACTGCCGACGCAATCCCAGACTTCGCTCGGAGGCAGTAAATTCAGGCATCCGTCGCGCAGGCAGAGAGCCGGGATAAGGGCAATAATGGTTCAATCCAATAGCGGGGGTGATTATGGAAAGTAATCCTCTTCGAGAACTGAATAAGCTCGGACAGAGTGTTTGGCACGATTATATTCGTCGCGGGGAATTGTTGTCGGGGGAGTTGAAGCGGCTGATTGATGAAGACGGCATCTCCGGCGTTACTTCCAACCCGAGCATTTTTGAAAAAGCCATCGTTGGAAGTACCGACTATGACGACTCCATCCGGCGATTGGCTCAGCAAGGGCTGACGTCCGCCGAAATATACGAGCGCCTTGTCGTGGAAGATATCCAAATGGCGGCGGACCTGTTCCGGCCCATTTACGATGCGACCCAGGGACGCGACGGGTTTGTGAGCATTGAGGTTTCACCGCTGCTTGCCCATGACACAGAGGGCACCATTGCGGAGGTTCGTCGGCTAAGAGGAGCCGTGAATCGGCCCAACGTAATGGTCAAAATTCCAGGGACACGCGAGGGCCTTCCGGCCATTGAGCAAATGTTGGCCGAGGGCGTCAACATCAACATCACCCTGTTGTTTGCCGTGGAGCGCTACGTCGAGGTGGCTAAGGCTTATCTGACCGCTCTTGAAAAGCGATTGCGGGAGGGCGCTGCTGTTGACCGCATGGCTTCTGTGGCGAGCTTCTTTGTGAGCCGGATAGATACGCTGGTGGATCAGCAACTTGAAGCCAAGCTGGCCACGGCGAATGAGGCAGATAAGAAAGAAATCACCAGCCTCTTGGGCAAGGCTGCCATTGCCAACGCAAAGATGGCGTACGAGGAGTATAAGAAGTTGTTCTTGGGCCCGCGATTTAAGGATCTGGAAAAAAATGGAGCGCGCGCGCAACGACTCTTGTGGGCTTCAACCAGCACCAAGAATCCAAAATACAGTGACATCCTGTACGTTCAGGAACTCATCGCCCCGGATACCGTGAACACCATGCCGCCCGCAACCATCGCCGCCTATCGCGACCACGGCAAGCCTAGGCCGACGTTGGAAGAGGGGATAGAGGAAGCCCGCGAGGTTCTGCGGAAGCTTTCCCGTCACGGAATCCGTCTCGATGCAATCACCCAGAAGCTCGAAGAGGACGGCTGCGCGGCTTTCTCGCGGGATTATAACAAGTTGCTCGCGGTGCTTGAAGAAAAGCGGAAAAAAGTTTTAGCCGGCACGCTGAATGCCAGCACGACGTTTCTCGGCGGGATAAGCTCGGCGACTGAGGCCACACTGGCGCGGCTCGATCGAGAAAAATGGCCGCATCGCTTGTGGGACCGCGATGCCTCACTCTGGAAATCGGATCCCGCGATTCAGAAACAGATTCGCAATGCCCTGGGCTGGCTCAGCGTGCCGAGCGAGATGGCGGAGCATCAGGAGGCCATTCTCAGCTTTGTGGAAGAGGTCCGAAGGGATGGATTCACTCACGCCGTAGTTCTCGGCATGGGCGGCAGCAGTTTGTGTCCGGATGTTTGTCGGGCGGTTTTTGGAAAGGCCTCGGGCTATCCCGAGCTGCACGTTTTGGATTCGACTGTACCGGGGAATATCGCCCGCTTGGAAAATTCCATTGACGTGGCCCACACGCTTTTTATTGTCTCCAGCAAGTCCGGCGGCACGGCAGAGACGTTAAGCTTTTTCAAGTACTTCTATGATCGCGTGTCTAAGGCTGGATCCAATTGGCCGGGCGGAAATTTTATTGCTATCACGGATCCCGGGACGTCGCTTGAGAAATTGGCGGGTGAGAAAAACTTTCGCCGTATTTTCCACGGCAAGCCGGACATTGGAGGACGCTATTCGGCGCTTTCCAATTTCGGCATGGTTCCCGCGGCGCTTGCGGGCGTGAAGATCGGAACGTTGCTCGATCGGGCGGAACGCATGGTTCAGGCCTGCGGCCCATCGGTCGCGTCGCGGGAAAACCCCGGGGTGCAGCTTGGGGTCATCCTGGCGGAGGCGGCCCGCGCGGGACGGAACAAGGTTACCTTCGTTGCTTCGGCGAGTTTGTCGCCCTTTGCCGATTGGGCCGAGCAATTGATTGCCGAGAGCACCGGCAAGGAAGGGAAGGGGTTGGTCCCTATAGCCGGTGAAGCGCTCGGAGAACCCAACGATTACCGGAGCGATCGCCTGTTCATTTCCCTCCAATTAGCTTCGGATTCCGAGGAGGCGACCGAAAGCAAATTGAAGGCTTTGGAAGGCGCAGGCCATCCTGTGGTGAGGATTGAACTTGGCGATAAGTTTGACCTAGGCCAGGAATTCTTCCGTTGGGAAGTCGCCGTGGCGACAGCGGGAGCACTCTTGGGCATCAATGCCTTCGATCAACCCAACGTTCAGGAGAGCAAGGACAACACAAACCGACTGTTGGCGGAATATAAGGCACAGGGTCGGTTGCCTTCTCCGTCGCCGACAGTGGAATTTGAAGGGCTTCGCTACTATGCCGATGGGGCAACCCGGGCGCGAGCGGAAAGGCTGAAGGCGGCGGGCGGTAATTCCGGAGAGGCAATGATCGCCGGCATGTTGAGTGAGGCGACCGATGGAGACTACGTCGCGCTGATGGCCTATACCGAACGCTCCGACACCGTTGAAAGTCTCCTTCAAACGATTCGCGCTCGGCTCAGGAATTCATTGCGCATCGCCACGACCGTCGGCTACGGGCCGCGCTTTCTCCATTCGACGGGGCAGCTTCATAAAGGCGGACCCAACAGCGGCTTGTTCTTTCAATGCATCGCCGACGATGCTGAGGACCTGGCAATCCCGGGCGAGCCGTACACGTTCTCGATCCTGAAGCAGGCTCAGGCGCTGGGGGATTTGCAGTCCCTTGAAACCAAGCATCGTCGGGTCATCCAGGTCCATTTGGGCAAGGACGCTGCGGCCGGTCTGGCGAGCTTGCAGAAAGTGATCGAAACCGCGCTCGTCAAAGTCAGCGCCAAGGCGGCTTAGGCTCCGGACCGGGATAGCCAACTCTTACCAAGGGGCGAAAATTTATGGCCACAACTGCGGTGGTCCCGAACCCTCTGCGAGAGGGGATGCGCATGCGCAAGACGCCGGATCCTTGCGCCATCGTTATTTTTGGTGCATCGGGCGACCTGACGGCAAGAAAACTGGTTCCGGCGCTCTTCTCTCTTGACCGCGGAGGCATGTTGCCGCCTACGGTGGCCGTGATTGGCTGCGCCAAAACTCCCTATTCCCATGAAAAATTTCGGGAGGCGATGGCCGCCGCCATTCACAAGTACTCTCCGGAGACCGTAGAAGATGCGGCCGTGACGGATTTTTTGCGCCACTTCTACTACCTCACCGACAACTTCAGCGACGTGAAAGCCTACAAACAGTTGACCGACTTGCTGGAGAAATTGGACAAAGAGGGCGTCGCGCAAGGCAATCGCCTTTTCTATATGGCCACTCCTCCTAGCCAATTTCCGGTCATTGTCAGCCATCTAAATTCAGCCGGACTCGCCAAGCCCAAGGAGGCCGGTAAAACCTGGACGCGGATCGTGGTGGAGAAGCCGTTTGGCCGTGACCTCACGAGCGCGCGGCAACTCAATAGCGCGGTTCTCAGCGTGTTTAGCGAGGATCAGGTTTACCGGATTGACCACTACCTGGGCAAGGAAACGGTGCAAAATCTGTTGGTTCTTCGGTTTGCCAACGGAATTTTTGAGCCAATCTGGAACCGGCGCTACATAGGCCATGTGG